>CAMNIH010000115.1 GCA_946540365.1 uncultured Bacteroidales bacterium | reverse complement strand
GGCGAGGAGAGCTACGGCTACATGATCGGCGACTTCGTGCGCGACAAGGATGCCGTGGCCGCCTGCTCGATGATTGCCGAGATAGCGGCCTGGGCGCTGGAGCAGGGCAAGACCTTCTTCGATGTGCTGGTGGATATCTACCGCGAGTACGGCTTCTACAAGGAGGGTCTGGTCAGCGTGGTGCGCAAGGGCAAGAGCGGCGCCGAGGAGATACAGCAGATGATGGCCGACTACCGCAGCAACCCGCCGCAGGAGATCGACGGCGAGAAGGTTGTCTGCATCAAGGACTACCAGTGCCTCGAGAGCAAGGATCTGCTGACCGGCAAGGTGACCAAGATCGACCTGCCGAAGAGCAACGTGCTGCAGTTCTTCACCGACAAGGGCAACAAGATCACCGTGCGCCCCAGCGGCACCGAGCCCAAGATCAAGTACTACTTCTCGGTCAAGGGCGACCTCTGCTGCAAAGAGTGCTTCGACCAGACCAACGACGTCCTCGACGCCAAGATTGAAAGCATCAAGCACAGCATGAAACTGGTGTAAGAAACACATCCAATACGATATGCAAGGGGGCCGCGCCGAAGGCGCGGCCCCTTTCTATTGTGTTGGTGTTTAGTTTAGAATAATTTTTTCTTATCGTATTAAGAAAAAGTTAGTATCTTTGCACCTGTAAACTGCAGAGTATTGGTTTGTCGAAAGAAAGCGCATTTCGGCCTTATTCGGACTGTGTGAAGCTCAACAATTCTTTATATTCACATTGCAGGGAAGTCGAGACCCTCACACAGGAAGATAGAGACACAAATGGATGGCTCCACTTTCTTCGTTGTGTAAATCGAATTGTCCGCCGAGCCATCGGAACAGAAGTTGCGCACGACACGGATCAAGTGCATAGACTATGAAAATGAACTCTATCGCTAAGATGTTCCTAACGCTCAGCGTTGCGGCACTTCCTCTTATGTTCGCGGTATCATGCGAGAAGGAGACTACCACGCCAACCAATGATTCGACCAGCGATCCGGTAGTGCCGGTCAATCCGCCAGACGATCCTGGCAATGACCCCGATCCCGGCGTGATTACGTCCCATATTCCCACTGCTTTTCCCGCCAAACATATCAGCAGAGTTGTACGGCAAGGGCTTAATTGGCAGACGATGGAACCTGAGAAGGAGTATGTAACTGATTTCACTTGGGAGGGCGACAATCTGAAGGAAATCGTGATTACTTCCATCACAACGTATGGTGACGAAATCGACACAAGTATTTGGGGCTATCGTTTCTATTATGCTGATGGAAAGATTGCATCAATGGTAAGATTACACAAAGATTCCAATGGTGACTTTCAGGAGGGACAATCGACAACCTATGAATATAACGCCGATGGACTGCTGACACGTCATGTCGGCCCACAGACGGGTACGTATTCCTATCCAAGTGCCAACCGTGTGAACATCAATGTCAGCATGTACGGGGAGAGTGCCAACTTCACCCTTAATTGGGCTGGCGACAATGTTAGCTCCATGAGTCAAAGTGGGTACTCGGTCTCGTATGCCTATACCAACCATCCCAGTCCATTCTATTTCCCAATTCACTTCGATGGGAACGCGGATGGAAGAGATGATTTCACAGCGGGTATTGCAATGCCGTCGTGGAGCAAGAATTGTGCATCACGTCCAGCCGAAAACAACAGCTGTGAGTGGCAATGGACCTTCGGTGACGACGGATATCCGACCGAGCTCTTCGAGACTAACAATGACGACTGGAAGGGGTCGCCTATCCGCAATCGTTACACGTTCATCTATGCAAATTGACGCTGAAGAAACAGTATAACCCCCGAGAGGCGGCGCATTTATATGCGCCGCCTCTCATTTATATGTGATGTAATTAGCAGGGTGACACAATAAACGGGCGGGGTTTGCGTTTATGTGGCAAAAATAGGAATATGAAGAATTTAGGTTGGAATTTCTTTTTCTCGCTGCTGCTGGCCGATGTGGTGGCAGTGGTGATGCTCAAGTTGACGGTGCCGCTCAAGATTGTGTTGACGGTCAGTGTGTTGGTATTCGCCATTCTGGCGGTAGTAATCTTCTTTACCAACAGCGGTAGCCGTCGCGCCAAGCGCCGTGAGGAGGAGGCCACGGCCCGCATCGCCGAGCTGGAGAGCCAGGTGCAGAAGGGTGCTGCCGAGCGGAAAGACTTTGAAGAGGTGCAGCATGAACCTGCCAAGTAGGATTCTGGAGCAGGCCGTGGAGCAGCTCTCGTCGCTGCCGGGCGTCGGCAAGCGGTCGGCGCTGCGCTATGCGCTGCACCTGATGAAGCAGGACGAGGTGGCGGTGCGTGACCTCAGCGAGAGTCTGCTGCGCCTGAAGACCGACCTGCACCGTTGCCGTTACTGCCACAATGTGAGCGACACCGAGGTGTGTCCCATCTGTAGCAGCGAGAAGCGGCAACGCGGCATCGTCTGCGTGGTGGAGAACGTGCAGGACGTGATGGCTCTGGAGAACACGCAGCAGTACCGCGGTCTCTACCATGTGCTGGGGGGCGTCATCTCGCCCATCGACGGCGTGGGCCCGTCGGACCTCGAAATCGCGTCACTCCTGCGTCGCGTGGAGACGGGCGATCCGCATTCCGTCGAAGAGGTCATCCTGGCCCTGCCCACCACCATGGAGGGGGACACGACCAACTTCTACCTCAGCCGCCAGCTGCGTCCGCTGGGGGTGAAGATCACTACCCTGGCGCGCGGCGTCGCCGTGGGCGACAGTCTGGAATACGCCGACGAAATCACTCTGGGCCGCAGCATTGCGGGCCGCATACCGTTCGAAGGATGAAAACATTACTTCTCATAACGGCCCTGTTGGGCCTGATGGCCTGCAAAGGGCCTGCACAGCCGGAGGTTCTGGATAATCCGAAACTCCCGGAAACGCCGGAATACACGCTGGAAGAGAACATCGGTGCGATGCTCCTCGTGGGCTTCCGCGGCACCGAGGTGGACAGCACGAAAAATCCCGATATTATCCGAGCCTTGCGCGACTATCATGTGGGCAGTGTCATCCTATTCGACTATGACGCTCCCACAGGCAAGCGTGGCCGCAACATCCAGGGCGCCGACCAGCTGAGGCGCCTGTGCGCACAGCTGCGGGCCTACAACCCCGCCCTGCTGATCGGCATCGACCAAGAGGGGGGCTACGTCTCGCGCCTAAGCCCGCGCTACGGCTTCACCAAGGTGCTTTCCGCCCGGCGGAGCGCCACCTATGGCACCGACAGTGTGCGCCGCCAGGCTCAAGTCACCGCCCGGATGCTGGCCGACCTTGGCATCAACCTCAACTTTGCCCCGGTGGCCGATGTCGATGTCAACCCGACATGTCCCGTTATCGGCGCCATCGAACGCTCTTTCTCGGCGGACACCGCTGCGGTGGCCCGCTGCTGCGAAGTGTGGATCGAGGAGCAAAGGACAAAGGGCATTGTGAGCTGCCTGAAGCACTTCCCCGGCCACGGCAGCGCCCGTGGCGACACCCACAAGGGGCTGGTCGACGTCACCGACACGTGGCAGCGCCGCGAGCTGGCCCCCTACCGCGCACTATGCTCTTCCCCTGCTTCAGGGGAAGTCCCCGAAGGGGGAAGGGGTATGATGGTGATGACCGCCCATGTCGTCAACCGACAGCTCGACCCCTCGGGGCTGCCTGCCTCGCTGTCGCCGAAGATCACCTCCTACCTGCGTGACACCCTTGGCTTCCAAGGCGTCATCGTCACCGACGACCTGGCCATGGGCGCCATTGTGCAGCAGTACAGCTTCGAACAGGCGGTGCGCATGGCCGTACTGGCCGGTGCCGACCTGCTGTGCCTGAGCAACAACGGCGGAACCTACGACCCGAACATGGTGCTGCGTGCCGTCAAGGTCATCATGCAGATGGTGGAGGACGGCACCGTCAGCGCCGACCGCATAGCGCAGAGTGCAGCGCGCATCCGCAACCTGCAGATCGTGCAATAATTCCTGTAATATTTCGTTTCTAAAACACAAGAATCAACTAAATCCCAGAAGCCTATCGAAGAAACAATACTTGATTGAGTTTATTATTAACCCTAAAAATCATCTGTTATGAAAGTATTGTTTCATGAAGCAAGGCCTCTTGTCGGGGCAAAATGTATTGTCGTGCTGGCGTGCCTGCTGGCGGCAGGAGTAGCAAACGCGCAGGAAAGTGAATCGGGAAAGCCGAGGTGGGACTTTTGGATTGACTTCCACTTCGGCGCCAATTTCATGGACGGCAGCCGAGGGTTCACCGACTACATGCAAAGCACCCATCCATCGCTCGACTACCGCAGTGCCTACATTGGCTGGGAGATGTTCGGGCTCGGATACGGGGTGGAGTACCGTGGTTTTACTCTCGGAATGTTCCTCGATGCAGCGCTGGGTAGCAGCGGTACGGCAGTGAAGAACCAGTATGTCAGGAAAGACGACAGGAACTTCCACCTCGACCTCGGCTATCGTATCCCCCTCGGGAAGCTGTTCACACTCGAACCCACGGCGGGTTTTGGTGTATCCATGAGCGACATCGTCCTCTCCACCTCGCGCGGTGGTGCCGACTATGTCAATTCGTTCTCCGCGGTGAACTATATCGTGCCGCTGACAATCAGCATGACGACCGATATGCGCGGAGGCGATGTGGGCATCTATCTGCAGTACATCATCGGTGCCGGCCAGATAGGCACCACCCATGTCACCGGCCTCGATACCGAGGTGGCCGACCTCCACTACCAGCCCTCTACGCTCACATTCGGTTACAAGTACCGCTTCTGACGGTCATCATTGGTCTGGTCGGTGCGCAAACAAATGCAAATCAGCCTCTTGTCGGAATACGACAAGGGGCTTTCGTTGTGTGTGGACAAAAAATTTTTGCCGAATGAAATAAATGTCATATATTTGCACATTTAGAATAATCATGTTTATTATTAATAACACCTTAAAAAATTGAACATTATGGCAAAAGAAGTGAACGAGGCCGATGCAACTAAGCTGGAAAAGCTGAAGATACTACAAAGCACACTGGACAAGATAGAGAAGAGCTACGGCAAGGGCTCCATCATGAAACTGGGCGACCGTCCCAACGAAGAACTGGAGGTCATCTCGACTGGCTCCATCAGTCTCGACAATGCCTTGGGTGTGGGCGGCCTGCCGCGTGGCCGTGTCATCGAGATCTTTGGTCCTGAGAGTTCGGGTAAGACCACCCTGGCCATCCATGCCATCGCCGAGTGCCAGAAGAAGGGCGGTATCGCTGCCTTCATCGATGCCGAGCATGCCTTCGACAGCTTCTATGCCAAGAAACTGGGTGTCGATATCGACAACCTGTTGGTGTCGCAGCCCGACAACGGCGAGCAGGCCCTCGAGATCGCCGACAACCTGATCCGTTCCGGCGCCATCGACATCATCGTCATCGACTCGGTGGCGGCCCTGACGCCCAAGGCCGAGATCGACGGCGACATGGGCGACAGCAAGGTGGGCCTCCAGGCGCGCCTGATGAGCCAGGCCATGCGCAAGCTGACGGCCACCATCAGCAAGACCAACTGCTGCTGCAT
>CAMNIH010000114.1 GCA_946540365.1 uncultured Bacteroidales bacterium | reverse complement strand
CAGAGGCTGAAAGCCATCGAGATCTTCGACCTGCAGGGGGTGATGGTCTTCAGCGAACCGGTCTACGGCCACGACGTGACGCTGCCGACAGACTACCTGCGCGCAGGCACCTACATCGTCGGCATCCACACCCACAACGGCACCACCCACAAGCGCCTCGTGGTGCTGTAGGGCTGAAAACCGGAAGCGGGGGAGTGGCGGCGTGTGTCGGAGGTTTTAACTTTTTTAACGTTTAATCTTGCCGGGATGATACAATAATTTTGTCCTTCCGGTGTTATCACCGTATTATTGGTTGACAAACGAAAAATAATATCGATAATATGGAAATGGTGAACATTCAAGAATTGAACGACCGGATCAGTCGCGAAAGCGCTTTTGTCGATGTGCTGACGATGGAGGTGGGCAAGAGTATCGTGGGTCAGAAGCACATGGTGGAGAGTCTGATGATCGGTCTGCTGAGCAGCGGCCATGTGCTGCTCGAGGGTGTGCCGGGTCTGGCCAAGACGCTGACCATCACGTCGCTGGCCAAGGCCATCGACGCCAAGTTCAGCCGCATACAGTTCACGCCGGACCTGCTGCCGGCCGACCTTGTGGGCACGATGATCTACTCGCAGAAGAACGAGCAGTTCCAGGTGAAGAAAGGCCCTATCTTCAGCCACTTCATCCTGGCCGACGAGATCAACCGCGCGCCTGCCAAGGTGCAGAGCGCCCTGCTGGAGGCCATGCAGGAGCGCCAGGTGACGATCGGCGAGGAGACCTTCCGGCTGGAGGAGCCCTTCCTGGTGATGGCCACGCAGAACCCCATCGAGCAGGAGGGCACCTATCCGCTGCCCGAGGCCCAGGTGGACCGCTTCATGCTGAAGGTGGTGATCAGCTACCCCAAGCGCGACGAGGAGCGCCAGATCCTGCACCAGCAGGTGAACGGCGGCCGCCCGGCCGAGAGCGGCGCCGCACGTGCCATCCTGAAGCCGGAGGACATCATGAAGGCCCGCGAGCTGGTGCGCGAGGTCTATATGGACGAGAAGATCGAGAGCTATATCACCGACATTGTCTTCGCCACGCGCTACCCCGAGCAGTACGGCTTGGAGAAGATCAAGCCGCTGGTGGCCTACGGCGCCTCGCCGCGCGGAAGCATCAACCTGGCGGCCGCCTCGAAGGCCTACGCCTTCATGCACCGTCGTGGCTATGTGATCCCCGAGGATGTGCGTGCGGTGGCCATGGATGTGCTGCGCCACCGCATCGGCCTGACCTACGAGGCCGAGGCCGAGAACGTCAGCAGCGAGGAGCTGGTCAGCGAGGTGCTGAACCGCGTGGATGTGCCTTGATGGGAGGGAAGTTTAAGTTTTTAGTTTCAAGTTTTAGCATATTGAGCCAAATAAGAGCGATGTGGCTGGATGCTGAAAACTTAAACTTGTAACTGAAACTAAGTATATGGATGAAGATATAATCAAGAAGGTCCGCAAGATCGAGATCAAGGCGCGTGGGCTGAGCCAGCAGATGTTCAGCGGCGAGTACCACTCGGCCTTCAAGGGGCGTGGCATGGCATTCAGCGAGGTGCGCGAGTACCAGTATGGCGACGATGTGCGCAATATCGACTGGAACGTTACGGCCCGTCTGGCCCACCCCTACGTGAAGATCTTCGAGGAGGAGCGCGAGCTGACGGTGATGCTGCTGGTCGATGTCAGCGGCAGCAACCGCTTCGGCACCCACCAGCAGTTCAAGGAGGAGCTGGCGGCCGAGGTGGCGGCGACGCTGGCCTTCAGCGCCATCGCCAACAACGACAAGGTGGGGGTGCTGCTCTTCAGCGACCGCATCGAGAAGTTTATCCCCCCGAAGAAGGGGCGCTCGCACATACTGCGCATCATCCGCGAGTTGATCACCTTCCGCCCGCAGAGCAACGGTACCGATATAGGCCAGGCGCTGGGCTACTTCCAGAATATGATCAAGCGGCGCTGCACGGCCTTCCTGCTGAGCGACTTCTACGACCGCGGCTACAGCGACGCGCTGAAGCTGACGGCCAGCAAGCACGACCTGGTGGCCCTGCGGCTGGTGGACCGGCGCGAGGAGCGAATGGAGAATCTGGGGCTGGTGAAGTTCTACGACCCCGAAAGCACCGAGACCCTCTGGGTCGATACGGGCAGTGCCGCCGTGCGACGCGCTGTCGATGCGCGCACCGCCTCCCGCAACCGCGAGGTGGAGGAGACGATGCGCCGCAACGGGGTCGACATGGCCACGATGTACACCGGCGAGGACTTCGTCAAACCCCTGCGGGCCCTCTTCGACCGACGGGGCCGATAATGAAAAAGGATTAGAGGAAACATGAAAAGTGTAAAACTGATAATACTGTCCGTATGGCTGCTGGCCGCCCCGGTGGCGTTCGCGCAGAGCGCGCCGTCGCTTGCCGCCGACACCATCGTGCTGGGCGACCAGACGGTGGTGACCTTCGCGGCGGGCAACGAGTTGCAGCCCTCGCCGGAGGTGCTGGTGCTGGGCCTGACGCCCGACAGCCTGTCGGGCATGATGCAGGCCACGGTGACCAGCTTCGAGCCCGGCGAGCACTGGCTTATGGTGGGCGCCGACTCGCTGCCGCTGGTGGTGCTCGACATCGAGGTGGACACCGCCTCGGCCGAGATACGCGACATCGCCCCCATCGAGCGGGTGCCCTACACCTTCTGGGAGGTCTTCCGCTGGGTGTTGCTGGCGCTGGTGATAGCGCTGGTCGGCGTGGGGCTGTGGTGGTTCCTGACGCACCGCAGGCAGGTGCAGCAGGCGCTGGGCCTCGGCGAGCCGGTGGACACCCGTGACCCCCACCAGCGGGCGATGGACACCCTGGACCAGCTGCGCGAGAGCCGTCTGTGGCAGAGCGGCAAGGTGAAGGAATACCATACCGCGCTGACCGACGCCGTGCGTCGCTTCATCGAGGAGACGACCGGCATCCGTGCCACCGACATGACGAGCGACGAGACGCTGGCGGCGGTGGAGAGCGGCAAGTGGAAGGTGGAGACCGGGTTGCTGCGCGACATCTTCGCGACGGCCGACCTGGTGAAGTTCGCCAAGAGCGAGCCGCTGCCCCACGAGCACGAGGCCTCGATGGCCAAGGCTGTCGCCTTCGTCGACCAGCTGTGGGAACTGGTGAAACCGAAAGAGGAGGTGCCGCATGAATAATATCACGTTTGCGCACCCGTGGGTCCTTCTGGGCCTGGTGCTGGTGCCGCTGATGGTGGGCTGGTGGATCTGGCGCTACCGCAAGCAGGATGCCGCCGTGCAGCATTCGGACATCGCCGTGTTCGACGGCATCGCCAAGAGCCTGCGCGTGCGTCTGCGCTGGCTGCCCTACGCGCTGCGCTGTGTGGTCGTGGCGGCCATGGTGGTGGCGCTGGCCCGTCCGCAGAGCAGCCTGAGCCGTCAGGAGATGACGGTCGAGGGCATCGATATTGTGATGGCGATGGACATCTCGGGCTCGATGCTGGCCGAGGACTTCAAACCCAACCGGCTGGAGGCCGCCAAGCGGGTGGCCGCCGACTTTGTGGAGGGCCGCAAGAGCGACCGCATGGGCTTGGTGGTCTTTGCGGGCCAGGCCTTCACGCAGGTGCCCCTGACGGTGGACCATCACGTGCTGCTGCAGCAGCTGGGCGCCGTCAAGAGCGGCGTGGTGCGTGACGGTACCGCCCTCGGCGACGGTCTGGCGACGGCCATCAACCGCATCAAGGACAGCGAGGCCAAGAGCAAGGTGATCATCCTGCTCACCGACGGTGTCAACAACCAAGGGTCGGTCGACCCGCTCTCGGCGGCCGAGATCGCCAAGATGTTCGGCATCCGGCTCTACACGATCGGTGTCGGCTCGCTGGGCAAGGCCCCCTATCCCTTCCGCGACCAGTTCGGCCGGGTGCATTATCAGAACATCGATGTCGAGATCGACGAGCCGCTGATGGAGCAGATGGCCGGCATGACCGACGAGGGGCGCTACTTCCGCGCCACCAACAAGAAGGCCCTGCAGGACATCTTCAGTCAGATCGACGAGATGGAGAAAAGCAAGATTGACGTGACGCAATACTCGCAGAAGCGCGACGAGCAGGCCACCTGGCTGTGGATCGCCCTGGTGGCATTGGCCCTCGAGTTGCTGCTGCGCTGGTTGTGGATGAAACTATAAGAGCAACAGAACACAATGATTCACTTCGAACACATAGAGTACCTTTGGCTGCTGGCGTTGGTGGTTGTGCTGGGCGTCGTGTGGGCCTACGGCGAATGGCGCCGTCGGCAGCGCCTCGAAGCCTGGGCCGACAGCAATATGTTTGGCCGCCTCATCCCCGACCGGTCGGGGTGGCGTCCGGCCGTCAAGATGGCCCTGACGCTTCTGGGCCTGGCCTTCCTCGTCGTGGCGCTCGCCAACCCCCAGTTCGGCACCCGCATCGAGAAAGGCAAGCGCGCGGGCAGCGATGTGGCCATCTGTCTGGACCTCAGCAACAGCATGCTGGCCGAGGACATCCAGCCCAACCGTCTGGAGCGCAGCAAGCGTGTGGTCAGCAACCTGCTGGGCAGTTTCGCCGGAGACCGCGTCAGCCTAGTGGCCTTCGCCGGGACCAGCTTTATCCAGATGCCCCTGACGGGCGACTACAGCGCCACCAAGCTCTTCCTCGACGAGATGGATTGCAGCATGATCAGCGAGCAGGGCACCGCCATCGGCGACGCCATTGGCAAGGCCATGCAGACCCTCGGCTACGGCGACGAGGAGCGCGAGTGGGTGAAGGGCAAGAACCGCGCCATCATCGTCATCAGTGACGGCGAGAACCACGAGGACGATGCCGTCGAGGCGGCCCGCAACGCCGCCCGCGAAGGGGTGCGCGTCTGCACCGTCGGCATGGGTCTGCCGGAGGGATCGCCCATCCCCGACGGGAAGGGTGGGGGATTCAAGCGCGACAACCAGGGCAACGTGGTGATGACCCACCTCAACGAGCAGATGCTGCGCGAGGTGGCTGCTGCCGGCAACGGCGTGTATGTCCGTGCTGGCAATGTCAACAGCGGCCTGAGCGATATTGTCAACCTGGTGGAGAACCTCGACAAGGAGGAGTTCGGCGAGGCGCAGTTCGCCGCCTACGAAAGCCGTTTCATGTATCCCCTGATGGCGGCGCTGATCTGCCTGTTGGCCGAGGTGCTGCTTTTCGAACGCCGTAACCGTAAGTTTGATTTAGACAACATTATATGAAAAAGACACTGATCATACTGCTCCTTCTGTCTGTCGGTGTCCCGGTGCTTCAGGCCCAGGCCAACCGGCACCAGATGCGCGAGGGCAATCGCGACTACAAGAAGCAACGCTACGACCAGGCCGAGGTCAACTACCGCCGTGCCCTGGAGCGCGACAGCAACGACTTCCGCGGACAGTACAACCTGGCCAACAGCCTCTACCGGCAGGAAAAATACGACGAGGCCGCCAGCCACTACCAGCAGGCCCTCGGCTCGCAGGGGATCACCAGTCACCAGCGGGCGCAGGCGCTGCACAACCAGGGCAACAGTCTGCTCAAGAACGCCCAGCAGTCGCAGCAGATGCAGGGGCTGCAGCAGGCCGTCAACTGCTACCAGGAGGCCCTCAAGCTGGA
>CAMNIH010000113.1 GCA_946540365.1 uncultured Bacteroidales bacterium | reverse complement strand
TTATGCCTGCAAGAATTAGACTACAGCGTCATGGTAAAAAGAATCAACCTTTCTACCACATCGTTGTTGCGGATGGTCGAGCACCTCGCGATGGAAGATTTATCGAGAAGCTGGGCACCTACAATCCGCTGACCAATCCTGCCACCATCGACCTCAACTTCGACCGTGCTGTCGAATGGGTGAAGAATGGTGCTCAACCGAGCGACACCGTGCGTCGCATCCTTTCGTACAAGGGCGTCCTGCTGCGCCGCCACCTCCAGATCGGAGTGGAGAAAGGCGCCATCAGCCAGGAGACGGCCGATGTGCGTTTCAACGAGTGGCTCCAGGCCAAGGAAGCCAAGATCAACGGCAAGAAGAGCGACATCGAGAACGATGCCCGCAACACCCGCAAGAGCCGCCTCGAGGCCGAGAAGAAGGCCAACGAGCAGAAGGCTGCCGCCGTCGCCGCCAAGCGTCAGGCTGCCGCCGAGGCCGCCGCTGCCGCCAAGGCTGAGGCCGAAGCCGCTGAGAACGCTGAGAACAACGCCGAGACCGAGGCCCCTGCCGAGGCCTAAAGGCTGTTGTATACAGAGGAGAACAATTCATACGAGGGAATTGCCGTGTGCAATTCCCCTTTTTTATGCCGTGTGCAATAAAACACCGACATTGACGTTCTGCTACCAATATGAATATCAAGGATTGTTTCTATCTGGGACGTGTCAGCAAGCCGTGGGGCGTGAAGGGGCAGCTGCAGCTTTTCCTCGACGTGGACAGCCCCGAGGAGTACGCCGGTCTCGACTCGGCATTCGTCGAGATCAAGGGACAGCTGGTGCCCCATTTCTTCCGTATCGACCAAATGACCGGCAACCGCGTGGTGGTCACATTCGAGGAGATGACGCCCGACGAGGCCCTGACGCTGGTGGGACACGACCTGTACCTGCCGCTCGACCTGCTGCCCAAACTCGACGGCAACCGCTTCTACTTCCACGAGGTGGTGGGCTTCCGTGTGGTGGACAGCGTACACGGCGACATCGGCACCATCGCACAGGTGCTGGAGTATCCGGCGCAACCGCTTTTCCAAGTGATGAAAAACGGCACCGAAATACTGATTCCGGTCATCGACCAGGTGATCGACCGCGTCGACCGAGTGTTAAAAACTATTTTTATCACTGCACCTAATGGGTTGATAGACTTGTATCTGGACGAAGTGAACAAATAGTGTTGAAATGTTTTCTTTTTTCATGTCAGAAAAAGTACATAATTTTGCTTCGCAAAAATAAAAGAGTATCATGGAAAAGAAAATCGCCCCCAATGTAGAAAAGAACCGCTACTCGCCTGAGGAGTTGCAGGAGTTCAAGGAGTTGATTCTCGAAAAGATAGCCAAGGCCGAGAAGGACTTGGAACTGCTGCAACAGGCTGTGGCCGGCAACGAAAACGAGGCCGCCGATACCGCCCCCACCTTCAAAACCCTCGAAGAGGGGAGCAATGTGCTCCTGAAGGAAGAAAACCAGAAGCTGGCTGCCCGCCAGCAGAAATTCATCCGCGACTTGCGTGCGGCCCTGATCCGTATTGAAAACGGCACCTATGGTATCTGCCAAGCCACCGGCAAGCTGATCCCCAAGGAGCGTCTCCGCATCGTGCCTCATGCCACGATGACCGTCGAGGCCAAGGAGGCCAGCAAGAAACGCCGTTAGAGGCGCGGTATGGCTTCGAGCAACATGCGAGTATAGTCCGTCTGCGGACGGTTGAAGAGATCGTCGGGAGTGCCGCTCTCGACGATCTTTCCTTTTTGCATCACCATGATCCGGTCGGCCATGTAGTGTACCACGCTGAGGTCGTGGGTGATGAAGAGATAGGTGAAGCGGTAGCGCTCCTTGAGGTCGTTCAGCAGGTTGAGCACCTGCGCCTGCACGCTGACGTCGAGGGCCGAGACGCTTTCGTCGCAGACCACCAGCTCGGGCTGCAGGATCAGGGCGCGGGCGATGCACACGCGCTGCCGCTGTCCGCCGCTGAGTTCGTGCGGGTAGCGGCTGTACCATTCAGGTTCGAGGCCCACCTGCTGCATGAGGTCGACGACGATCTCTTTGGGCTCCCCTTGGCGGGACTGTGATTTCCAGTGTACTTTCAGCGGTTCGGCGATGGCGTCGCCGATGGTGATGCGTGGGTTGAGCGACGAGTAGGGATCCTGGAAGATGATCTGCAGCTTGGGCCGCAATGCGCGCATCTGCTTGGCGCTGAGCTTGTCGAGAGCCGTGCCACGGTAGCTGATGCTGCCGTCGGAGTGGTCGATGAGGCGCAGCAGCGCCCTGCCGAGGGTCGATTTGCCGCATCCGCTTTCGCCCACCAGGCCCAGCGTTTCGCCCTCCATGATGTCGAAACTGAGTCCGTCGACTCCCTTCAGTGTCTGCAAGGGTTTGCCGAAGAGGCTGCGCTTCAGGGTGTATTCCACCGTAAGGTCGCGGACTGCGATCAGTGGGGTCTGGGCCGTATGACCGGCGGCACGCTCGTCGCTGCTGTCGGCTCCGCTGGCAGCGCTTCCGTTGAGGAATTCCTCCACCGTGGGCAGACGGCGGGGATGGCTGTCGAGCGGCGGGCGGCAGGCCAGAAGACCCTGGGTGTAGGGCTGTTGCGGGTGGTGCAGTATGTCAGAGGCGGGCCCTTTCTCCACCATCCGGCCACGGTACATCACCAGTATGTCGTCGGCAATCTGGCCGATGACACCCAGGTCATGGGTGATGAAGATGATGCTGGTTCCATATTTGGCCTGCAGCGATTTCAGCAGTTCGAGGATGGTCTTCTGCACCGTCACGTCCAGGGCCGTGGTGGGCTCGTCGGCGATGATGATGTCGGGGTGGTTGATCAGGGCCATGGCGATCATCACCCGCTGTTTCTGTCCGCCGCTGATCTCGTGCGGGTAGGCGTCGAAGATCTTTTCGGGGCGGGGCAGCAGCACCTCGCGGAACAGTTCGATCACCCGTTCGCGACCGGCGGCGCGGTCTATGTGTTCCGAGCGGAGCATCTCCATCACCTGGTCGCCACAACGCTGGACGGGGTTGAGGCTCGTCATGGGCTCCTGGAAGATCATGCTGATGCGCTGCCCCCGGATGGCGCGCATCTGCTCCTCGTCGAGGGTCAGCAACTCGGTGTCGCCCAGCCGGGCGCTGCCGCCGACGGTGGCTTGACGGGGTAGCAACCCCATGAGCGCCAGCGAACTGACGCTCTTGCCAGACCCACTCTCGCCGACGATGCCCAGCGTGCGGCCGCGTTGCAGCGTGTAGCTCAGCCTGTCGACCACACAGTGGTCGCCGAAGGTGACCGAGAGGTCGCGTACTTCCAGTATGTTGTTGTCCATAGCGCTGATGAGAAAAAAAGGTTCGTCTTATTTGCGGTGTTTCCCCTTGAGTTCCTTGACGGTGGCGTAGGGGAACTGGTCCGTGAGGGTGATCTCGTACTGGTGGCCGTCCTTGCTCTGCGTGTAGCGGCGGTTGCCGTCGCAGTAGGGGTGGAGCGGCCGTGTGCCGTAGATGGCGTGGCCTATCTTGTCCATGCAGCGTCCCATCTCCTCCATGCGCTGCAGGGCTTCGGCCGGCAGGTTGCCGTCGGCGTCGGGCCCCACGTTGAGCAGCAGGTTGCCCCCCTTGGCCACCACATCGCACAGCATGTGGATCAGCGTCTGGGTGCTCTTGTAGTTGTCGTTGGGGACGTAGCTCCAGCTGTCGCCCATGGTCATGCAGGTCTCCCACGGGTAGGGGAGGAGGGCGTCGGGCACCTGCTTCTCGGGCGTGCGGTAGTTCTCGTATTTGCCTCCGACCGAGCGGTCCACGATGATCATCTGCGGGTTGTTCTCGCGTGCGATAGCGGCCAGCCGTGGCATGTCGACATCCTGCACCTGTCCGCTGCAGGCCAGCCAGGGGCGTGTCTCGTCGCTGACGCTCCACTCCGGCCGCACCCAGCCGCCGTCGAGCCAGAGGATGTCGATCTGGCCGTAGTTGTGGGTCAGCTCACGCACCTGGTTATGAGTGAATTCGACATAGCGCTGCCAGCGGTCGCGGTGGTCGGCGATGGTGTAGTTCACATTGCGGTCGGCGGTGGCCCACTCGTGGGCCCAGTAGTCGTCGCAGTGCCAGTCGGGCTTGCTGAAGTAGAGGCCCGTCCACAGGCCCTGGCCGCGGAAGGCATCCACCACGCCGCGCGTGAAGTCGGTCTGGGCCGGACAGTCGCCCGTCGAGCTGTAGTCGGTGTAGCGCGAGTCGAACATGCAGAATCCGTCGTGGTGCTTGGTGGTGAAGACGACGTATTTCATGCCGGCCCCCTTGGCGGCGGCGGCCCATCCCTGCGGGTCGAAGTGCTTGGGCGCGAAGGTCTTGTTGAGGCCCTGGTAGGCGTGCTTGTACTCGTAGTAGTCGCCGTCCTTGGTCCCTTTGACGGGGCGGCCGTCGCGGCCGATGCATTCGCGCACGATCCAGCTCTCGTTGCAGATGCTCCAGCTCTCCACGCAGCCCCACTGGGCGTAGATGCCCCAGTGCATCATGAAGCCCAGCTTCAGGTCCTGCCACTCGCCGATGCGCTGCACGATCCGCGGGTCGCTCTCGGGGATCGAGTCGTGCTGGGCCCTCGCAGAGCCCATCAAGCCCATCAGCCCTATCAATCCTATAATAATCGTCTTTTTCATTTCCTGTTATGATAAATAAATGTGAAATCCTGTAGGTCGCGGTCGTCGCTGCTGAAGCCCACCTGGAGGGTGAACCGGGTGCCGTCCCGTGGCTCCTCCATGCGGCCGCTTGCGGCGTTGTACTGGCGGAACCAGAAGGGATCCAGCCGGATGGTGAACGGCTGCAGGGGCTGCTCCGTGGTCGGCGCGAGCGAAGCGGTGCCGATCAGCTGCTTGACGGGGGCCATGGGGTCGTTCTCGTCTTTGAGGTAGACCTGCACCACGGCACGGTGGCTCGCGGCCTGCGGCGCGTCGGTATTGCAGAGGCTCAGGGTGCCGCTGACGGTGAAGTCGGCCTCGCTCACGCGCGGCTCCTTGATCGAGAAGAAGCTGTAGCTGTAGCCGAAGCCGAACGGGAAGGCCACGCGCTCGCGGTCGGCGTAGCGGTAGGTGTGGCCCTGCATGTTGTAGTCGTCGAAGGGAGGCAGGTCGGCGGTGGAGCGGTAGACGGTGACGGGCAGGCGTCCGAAGTCGTCGCGCTCGCCGTAGAGCAGCTGGCGCACGGCGGTGCCCATGGCCTCGCCCCCGTACCAGGCCAGCAGCACGGCGTCGCAGTCGTCGATGACCTCTTCCAGCGAGACGGCGCTGCCGGCGCAGAGCACCAGCACCACGCGGTAGCCCTTCGCCTTGTATTCTTTTATCTCGGCGACCTGCTCATTGGGTAGCTCGATCAGGGTGCGGTCGCCCTTGTAGAAGCCCTCTTTCTCCACCGGCAGCTCCTCGCCCTCCAGCTGGGGGTTGAGGCCGCCGCAGTAGACGACCACCGGGAGCGCAGGCGTCCCGCCTGCATCCGGGTACGCAGGCGTCCCGCCTGCATCTGGGAGCGCAGGCGTCTCGCCTGCATTTGGGTGCGCAGGCGTCTCGCCTGCATGGTGTTCGTCCGTCCTGGCTTGTTGCAGGCGGGACGCCTGCGTACCCGGTTGCAGGCGAGACGCCTGCGTACCCTGTTGCAGGCG
>CAMNIH010000112.1 GCA_946540365.1 uncultured Bacteroidales bacterium | reverse complement strand
TGAAAGCCAAGGCCCCCTTGGCCGAGATGAACCGCTACTGCACCGCCCTGAGCTCGCTCACCAGCGGCCGCGGTACCTTCACCATGACCTTCAGCAGCTACGAGCTCGTCCCCGCCGACGTCCAGCAGGCCCTCCTCAAGGCCTACGAGGAAGCCGCCAACGAGGAAGAGTAAGATTATATTGCATTATTGCTTGAGTAGCTACGCAGCCAAAGTATTCAAGCAATCAAATAATCAAAAATGGGGTGTGCAAATTTGCACACCCCATTTTCATTGCTCCGATAGGGAATTACAATGTCGGGGCGCTGACGCCTTCGCGGGCAAGGCTTTGGAGTTCCATCTTGCCGATGCGCCAGGTGAGGCCGAAAGCGACGGCACGGCTGCCCCAAGTGTAGCTGTAGTTGGTTTGGTAGTAGGGGTTGAGGCCGACGGTGCCTCTTTGTACGGTGGCGAGGATGTCCTTCCAGTTGAGGAAAAGCGAGAGGCGCCCTTTGAGGAGCTCGGCGCTGGCTCCGAGGTCGAGCTGGAACGAAGGCTGGCTCTTGCTCATCAGCGACAGGGCAGCGGTAGAATAGCGAGCGTTGGCATAGATTTGCAGCACCTTCCACAGCTTGCCCGTCACGTTGAGCCGTCCGCTGAAGGTGGGCAGATGCCGCTCGTCCCATTCGCCGGGGCGGAATTCCATATTGTAGTAATAGTCCCAGACATTGGCGTAGAAGCGGATGTTCATAAAGGGCCTGGGGCGCCACGTGACGTTGGCCTCGGCACCGAGGGTGCGGCTGTCGCCGATGTTGGCCCACTGGCTGAAACTGACGATGCGTCCGTAGTAGGGGTGGTAAGCCACGTCGCCGAGCTGCTGAATCTCGTCGGTATTGGCACGGAGGTAGCCCGTCAGCCCCACGCTACCCCAGTTCTTGTACATCGTCCAACCGCCCTCGAGGTTGTGGGTGTGGCTGAAACGCAGGTCGGGGTCGCCGAGTTCGTAATCCTCTGTGCCGAGCCAGGTGTATGTGCTCCACAGTTTGCTGCCGGGCGACATAAAACGGCGCGTGTAGCTGAGGGTGAAGTTGTGGCCGCCGTCGGTGCTATAGCTGGCGTGCAGCGAGGGGATGAAGTCCCAGAAGGCCTTGTCGACGTCATACTGCGTGGTCTCCACGGGCAGGTCGGTGAAGTAGGCTTGCTTCCACTTGCGATACACCCGGGCACCGCCTTTGAGGGTGAGGTGCTTGATCTTCTGTTGGACGGCCACGTAGGCGTTCAGCTCGTTGTCCACCATCCGAGTAGTGTAGGTGCGGTCGGCGTCGCGCATCCATTGACTGGTAGAGAAATCCATCGTGTCCCACTGCACGGATTGTGAATTGCGCCCCAGCACGACACCCAAGCCCGCCTCCATCGTGGTGGTTTTGCTGAAAGGTTTTTTATAGTCGAGGTCGATGTAATTCCATTGCGATAGATAGTCCTCTGTGCGACGGTTGCGCATATTGTATTGCTGCATAACGGTGTATAGGCGTTCCCTGTCGCGGATGGTGCGGTCGGGGTTATAGTTGACACCTATATAGAGTTGTATTTTCTGTCCGAGGGTGTCAAGCTTGCGGTCAAGACCGACGCCACCGAAGACACCAATCCAGTTGTTGGGGACAAGGATGTTGGAAAGGTAGGAATGGTCGCCTGGGTTGAAGATATATTCTTGCCGGGCGATGTCGTAGTGGCTCTCCACTTTCCTCCGACCGGGGGAGATATTAAGCCACGCATTGAGACTTGTCACGCTGTCTATCTGCCAGTCCACCGAAGCACCTGCGTTGCCGCTCACCTTGCGTTGCCGCTCCGTGCCGGCATAGGAGTATTCGGTAGAGAGACGACCGATGGAGTCGTAGAGTTGCTCGTGGTTCTCCGTGCTGACGTCGAAATTGCTGAGGTTGCCGTTGGCCCACGCCGTGACGCTCACCTTCTCGTTGGCCCACACGTAGGAGAGCCACGGCTGCAGGTAGGGCGTGGTGCTGGCATTGAGACCCACGGAGAGCAGCGAGTTGAGCTGCACGCGCTGGTCGGTGATGATGTTGATGATGGCTCCCGTCGAGCCATATCGGGCCGAGGGATTGCTCAGCACTTCGACGCGCTTCACGCTGCTGGCAGGCATCGTCTTGATGTATTGCTTCAGCGCCTCGCCGCTGAGGTTCGACGGCTTGTCGTTGAGCCAGATGGTCACGTCGCTGCTGCCGCGCAGGGTGATGTTGCCCTCGGGGTCCACCTCCACGCCGGGCGCGTTCTGCAACGCGTCGGCCATCGTGCCTGTCTGCACACTGGGGTCGTCCTCGACATGGTAGAACACCTTTTCGCCGTCGGCGCTGTAGAGCGGACGATGGGCGGTGACGCTCACGGCCTGCAGCGTGGTGCTGCTTTGGAAGATGTCTATCACGCCCAATGCCGTGTCGGGCGGAACGTTGAGGCGTTGCCAGTAGGTGTCGTAGCCCACCGCCGAGATGCGCAGCAGGTACTCGCCCGCCGCCACCGCCTCGAAGCGCATCGCGCCGCGGTCGTTGGTGGTGCTGCCCGCGACAAACGTGCTGTCCGCCGTCCGCAGCAATACACAGTTGGTAAAAGCCATCGGCTCGCCGCTCTTCGCGTCGCGCAGCGTGCCTGTGACCGAGTTTGTTTGAGCATGGCCAAGTGTAGTCATTGTAGCCATGGCAAGAGTCATGAGAATCTTTTTTATCATGTCATTTATACATTTATATTTCCCAACTCCCATTGTTCTTTCCAACGACTACAGACAAAAAAGAAGGCGAGCAATCTCGTCTCCTGTCTGCGGTCGTGGAAATTACCTTTTACGGATAGACAAAATGCTCGCTTATCGGCGAGCATTTGCACATTGCCTTCCGTAAAAGTACCCAGTTTGAAGTTTTCCACGTTTCAGACAGGTCGGGACAATAGCAAACGCTATGTTATCAAATTCGTTTTAGTTCGTTATATCCTTATCATTTATATTATTTACGACTGTTGTTGCTCATATCTTATACATTACTTACGGCTGCAAAAGTACGACATTTCCGCGACACGGCCAAATTTATTTTCTTCCCGAAGAACGGTCAGAAGCTAATGGTGACCTCTATCGGGTAGTGGTCGGAGATGTAGGGGACGCCATAATCGCCGTTGAGGGTGCGGAAGCGGAGCACCTTGATGTCGCGGACGAAGAAGTGGTCTATCACCGCGCCTTCGTTCTGGCCGAAGGCGTTGTAGGTGATGGCGTGGCTGGTGCTGTCGGTCAGGGTGCGGGCGTCCTGCAGGCCTACGGCGTAGAGGCTGCGGAAGATGGTATCGTCGATGGTGGTGTTCATGTCGCCACCCACAATTGCCGGCTTGTCGAAGCAGTGGCCGTCGACGAGTGCGGCCACCATACGGGCCGACTCGGCGCGGGCCGTCTGTCCCACATGGTCGAGGTGGGTGTTGAAATAGTCGAAGCACCGTCCGCTCCTGCGGTCGCGGAAGGCCGCTTTGGTCACGGTGCGGCGACAGGCGGCGTCCCATCCGTAGGACGGCACCTCGGCGCTGTCGCTGAGCCACCAGGTGTCACTGCCGGTCAGCTCCAGCCGCGCGGTGTCGTAGTAGACGGCCATGAACTCGCCGGCCTCCTTGCCGTCGTCGCGGCCCACGCCCACGCGGCGGTATTGCGGCAGGCAGCTGTCGAGGTACTGCAACTGATCCAGCAGCGCCTCCTGCAGGCCCATGGCCGCAGGCCGCTCCTCGCGAATCATGCGCACCACGGCGTCGCGCCGGTTGGCCCAACGGTTCTCGCCGTCGATGTTGCCCCAACCGTTGTAGCGGATATTGAACGATATGACCTTCAGCTCGTCGCCCTCGTGCCGACAGCCGCAGAGCGACAGCAACACGAGGGCGAGAGACAGGATGCAGAGGCGTCGCATTTAGTTGATCTGCACTTGATTCTTGGGCACATTGACCTTGAAGGCCAGCTCTTTGCCGTTCTTCAGGGTGCCGTTGAGTTCCACCTCGAGACCCATGTTGTCGTAGGTGACGGTGCAGGTACCTTTGCTGAAGATGGACTCACCTTCGGGCACACCCTCCATGCCACCATGGAACGTGCCGCGGTTGTTGTCGAAGGAGAAGTTAACGCCCAGCGCCTCGCTCAAGCAGTCGATGTAGTAGTGCACATCCTCCGCAGCGACAGTGAGGTCGTACGTGTGTCCGTAGCATGCTTCCTCAAACTGGCCGTTCAGGGTAAACAGGGCTTCCTTGCCCACACCGCCGAACGACACATAGGTGCCTTCGGCATCGCTTGCGGCGCTGCTCGTCATGTTGTACACCGTGCCGTCGTAGCGCAACTGGTTGTTCTCGAGGTCGACCTCATCTTTGTTGCACGAGGCGAACATCATCGCGGCCGCTGCCACGAACATCATCATTTTGATTGCTTTCATTTTATTCTATGTTTTATGGGTTAATAACCAGGTTATAAGTCTGTCGATAACTTTATCAAATCACGTATTCCGGTGTGACAAGTTTCATCTTCAGTTCCTTGCCGTTGATCAACTTGCAGTCGAGCAGCACGGTGATGGGAGTGCCGTTGTTACTGCCTTCTACACGAAGGGTACCTTCGGTGACAACAGGAGTGTCTTCATACTCGGTGCCATTCAACTGGCCACCGCAGTAGGTTCTGCCATTATCCCTGTGGCCAAAAGCAGCGCAGGTGAGAACCTGGCCGATGAAGGCCAGCTCGTAAGCCTCTCCTTCATTCAGATTGGCAAGGTCGCGGGTCTTGTTCCAGTCATCGCCTACGATATGGAAGTGGTCAACCGTGATAATAGGGCTCCCATCCTGCTGTTCCACCGACATTGCCGTGACCAGAGTGAGGCCAGGATGGAAGTAGTTGATTTCCATTTGTGACTGATTCAAATGGTAGGTTGCACCGTCGTAGATTAATGTGTTGTCGGCCAAATCTTCGACATTTTCTTTACCGCAGGCGGCAAACATCATCGCGGCCGCTGCCACGAACATCATCATTTTGATTGCTTTCATGTTATTAAATGTTTTAAATGGGTAATTGATGTCATATTTACCTGATGTCGGCGTCGGGCAGCGAGAGGCGCATCTTGACCGAATGGCCATTCCTGAGGACGGCATCCAGTTCGACTGTGCGTGTCGACGGGCCCCGGCTGACCTTCAACCTGCCATAGGTGAAGACCGACGAGTTCTCGCCGTCCAGCACCCCGTCGGCCGACGAATGCTGGCAGTAGTACTGGAAGTTGCACAGTCCATGCATCTCCAGCCCGAAGCTCAGGCTGTCGGTGCCCGTGGGCTGCGTGAGGTCGAAGGTGTGACCCTCCATGGCGGGGTAGATGCGGAAATTGGCCAGGGTGACCATCGGCGTGCCGGCGGCCGACACCTCGTCGGAGAAGGCGTTGACCATGACGAACTGCTGGTACTGCTTGGCGACATAGTACATGCTGTAGGGCACCTCGTCGAAGAGCACCTCGTTGTCGCGCACCTCGCCCTCCTCGCGGCCGCAGCCGACGGCCATTGCCATCGCCGCCGCCACAAGCGTCATCAGTATGCCTTTCATTTTCATTGCCATCGTGTGTTGCGGGTGTTATACCATCAGTTTCTTGTAGCGGATGCGGTGGGGCGTGTCGTCGCCGAGGCGCTTGCGGCGGTTCTCCTCGTACTCGGTGTAGCCGCCCTCGAAGAAGTAGACCTGCGAGTCGCCCTCGAAGGC
>CAMNIH010000111.1 GCA_946540365.1 uncultured Bacteroidales bacterium | reverse complement strand
GCTGGTGCTGCATCTTCTCCCAGATGGCGTAGCCATAGGGTTTGATGACCATGCAACCGCGCACGGCGCTCTGTTCGGCGAGGTCGGCGCGCACTACGAGTTCGTTGTACCATTCGGAGTAGTTCTCACTGCGTTTGGGAAAATCTTTTGCCATATTTTTTGTTAAGATTATGCAATAAAATGATTAATAACCCGTTTTCAAATCGGATTGCAAAAGTACAGAAAAAAAAGCATACGGTGAAAACTTTTATCGACAAAATAGGCAAGCCACTGATAATCATACTGTCGTTCCTCGCGATTCCCCTGAGCGGGCGGACGCAGGTGCGGCTGACACCCGACACATTGGAGTGCTACATCGTGGGCTTCTCGGCCGGCATGATGATGCCCGGCAGCGGGAGCAACAGCCTGGGGCTGCAGGGGGGCAACATGAGGGACCTCTACGACGGTTCCAACCTGAACTTCGCCATCGAGGGCAGCTACAAGACCCAGGGGGGCTGGCTGTCCTGTCTGGACGCCGACCTGTGGTTCGGGCTGAACAGCGACAACCTGAGCCAGCGCGACGCACGCTACAGCAATATCTTCCTTCCGGGCAACTTCACGCTGAGCTGGGGCGGCTACGACGGACGTGTGACGGCCTACAACCGAGGGCTGTCTGTGCGTCCGGGCGTGGGCAAGATCATCAACATTCTGCCCAAGAACCCCAACTCGGGCATCCTGCTCAAGGTGGGGGCTGGCTGGATGATGCAGAAGACGGTCTTCAACCAGGACTTCGACCAGGCCCCGGTGCCGCAACTCAACGGCGACTACGCCAAGCTCTACGACCACCTGCGCAACGGGGTGATCCTCACCGAGAGCATCGGATTGATCTACATGAGCAACTACCTGACATATATCAACCTGAAGGTCAGCTTCGACATCAGCCAGTGCTGGAGCTGGTCGTCGCGGTCATACCAGATTGACGAGCTGATGGGCCTCAACGGCAAGGACCAGAGCCGCTACTTCGACCTGATGTACGGCTTCAAGCTGACGTGGATGTTCCCCTTCACCGGCAAACCGACGTATGACTACTATTACTATTGATTAGTGATCGGTGGTTGGTGAAATAACGACAAATACAATGAGAATCTTTTACACCATAGGGATCTGGCTTTACACGGCAGGGATCCGCTGCGCGGCCCTGTTCGGACACGGGAAGGCCCGCCTGATGGTGCAGGGATGGAAGGAGTGGGGCAAGGGCGCCGCCTGGCGGGCGAAGGACAAGAAGCTGGCGTGGTTCCATGCGGCCAGCCTCGGCGAGTTCGAGCAGGCCCGGCCGGTACTGGAAGCCTTCCGCCAGCGGCACCCCGACCATCAGGTGCTGGTCACCTTCTTCTCCCCTTCCGGCTACGAGGTGCGCAAGAACTACCCCCAGGCCGACGCCGTGCGCTACCTGCCCATGGACACCCCACGCAACGCACGCAGGGTGGCGGAAACAGTGAATCCCGACGTGGTCTTTTTCGTCAAATACGAATTCTGGTACAACTACCTGAACACCCTGCGGCGACACGGCGTTCCGACCTATATCTTCTCGGCCATCTTCCGTCCGGAGCAATACTTCTTCAAGCCCTGGGGCCGCTGGTTCGTCAGGCAGCTCCGCGACTGCTTCACCCATCTCTTCGTGCAGAACGAGGAGAGCCTGGCGCTACTTCGCAGCCACGGCATCAGCCACTGCTCACTGGCCGGCGACACCCGCTTCGACCGCGTACACCAGATAGCCCAGGCCGCCGAGCCCGACGCCGTGGCGGAGCGCTTCCTGCAAGGCCACGACGGCCCCGTCCTGGTGGCCGGCAGCACATGGCCGCCCGACGAGCAGCTGCTGGCGCGCCTGCGCGAGAGCAAAAAGTGGTTCCCCGAACGCATCATCATCGCCCCGCACGAGATACACGAAGAGCACCTGCGCAGCATCGAAGCCCTCTTCCCCGACAGCATCCGATACTCGGAATGCATTAACGCACTAACGCAATCCCACAATAACACATTTACACATTCAAAAGTGCTCATCATCGACAACATAGGCCTCCTCTCCAAACTCTACCGCTACGCCACCGTGGCCTATATCGGCGGAGGGTTCGGCGTAGGCATACACAATATTCTTGAGGCCGTGGCCTACGGCAAACCCGTAGTCTTCGGCCCGAACTACCACAAATTCCAAGAGGCGCACGACATCATCGAACTCAGAGGCGGCATGACGGTCGACGAGAAGCCCGACGTGTCGCTGCTGCGCAAATGGTTTACCGACGACGACATCTACCATGCCGCTTCCGACGCCTGCCTCCAACTCATGCGCCGCAACCTCGGCAGCACCGATAAAATACTGAACACCATTGAATCGTAGACTGGCACATACCCTCCTGCTCATCCTCGGCACGCTGCTCTTCGCCTCGTGCTACACCTACCGCTATGTGCCCGAGGGGGAGCATGTGCTCTTCAAGAACACATTGGATGTGGCGATGGCCGACAGCAGCGAGGTCACGCCCGAAGTGAAGGACGCCCTGAAGAACGCCCGCAACTACTACCTGCAGAAGCCCAACTCCAAGGTGCTGGGGATCGACTGGCTGCGGGTGGGGATGAACATCTACGGCGTGGCCCATCCGAACAACCGCACCTTCGTCGGCAACTACTTCCGCCGGCTGGGGCAGGCGCCCCGCATCTACGACGCCGACCGCGCCGCCCAGACCGCCGTGCAGCTGCAGCGGCTGCTGCAGGCCAAGGGCTGCTTCGGAAGCACCGTCAGCTTCGACACCATGAAGATGAGCCGCCACAACATCACCATCGGCTACCACGTCAGGGCCAAGCGGCGCTACATCATCGACGATGTGTCGTACCGCACCGACAACCCCGACGTGCGGCGCCTGCTGGCCGAATGGCAACCGGCGTCGCTGCTGCAAGTCGGCGCCCCCTACGACCAGGAGAACATTGCCGCCGAACGGTCGCGGATAGTGGCCAATCTGCGCGAGGCAGGCTACTTCCGGGCCACCAACGACATCGTCAGCTTCGAGGTGGACACCAACTACTCGCCCGGCCGCCTGGGCATCGACGTACACGTCGACGCCACCAACCTGCAGGTCTACCACATCAACAACATCTACATCTACCCCAACAGCACCGCCGGACTGGGCAGCAACAACCGCGGCAGCGCCTTCGACACGCTCATCTACAACTACCCCACCCCGTGGCGCACGGCCGACTTCCAGTTCGTCTACTCCACCCCCATGACCATCAGCCCGCGCACCATCAGCCGCACGATGATGCTCTTCCCCGGCATGATCTACCGGCCGCGCTTTGTCACCAGCACCTACAACTCGCTCCTCAACCTGCGCAACTTCAAGTATATCAATATCGACTTCAACGAGTCGCCCTCGTCGACCGACACCCTGCCGCTGGTCGATGCCCACGTGCGGCTCATCGCCTCCACGCAACAGAAACTCAGCCTCTCGCTCGAGCTGACCAACGCCTCGCCGCTGGGCAGCAGCGACAGCACGGCCAACTTCATCCTGGGCGGCAACCTGGGCATCGAGACGGCCCTCGAATACCAGCACAAGAACCTCTTCGGCGGGGCCGAACTGCTGAAGGTCAAGCTCACCGGGCTCTTCGAGCTGCCCAAAAACATCTTCCGCGGCGAGGGGCACGGCTTCTACGACCATTTCTCGGCGTTCGAAGCCGGCATCGACGCCTCGCTCGACATGCCGATCCTGCTGCTTCCCTTCACGTCGCACCTGGCCTGGCAGCGCGTCAAGCCCCACACCCTCGTCAGCGCCGGCGGAAGCTATCAGTACCGCTACTACTTCGAGCGCATCCTGGCCAACACCTCGTTCGGTTACTCGTGGAGCCACTCCCTGCGCGCCAGCCACCAGCTGCTGCCCATCGAGCTCACCTTCGTGCGGATGCTCAACCTCGACGAGAGCTTCCTGCAGCGGCTCAACAGCACCAGCGACCTGCGGTTGAAATACAAGTACAGCAGCCACTTCATCATGGATGCCCGCTACGACTACTCCTACACCAACCAGCAGTACGGTACGCGCAACAACTTCGACGCCATACACCTGAGCGTCGAGTCGGCCGGCAACCTGCTGTCGCTGACCGGCGACCTGCTGGGCGCCACCACCGACAGCAACGGCATCGTGCAGATACTGGGCGTCCCCTTCTCGCAGTATGTGCGCGTAGGCGCCGAATGGACCCACTACGCCTACCTGGGTTCGCGCTCCACCTTCGTCACCCGTCTGCTCGTCGGCGCCGGCCTGCCCTACGGCAACTCGATGTCGATGCCCTACGAGAAGAGCTTCTTCGGCGGAGGCCCCACCACCATGCGCGCCTGGCAGCTACGACGCCTCGGCCCCGGCAGCTATGCCGCCAACAGCGACATCCTCGAGCGCGTGGGCGACCTGCAGCTGGTGCTCAACCTCGAGGGGCGCTTCCCGCTCTTCTCCATCCTCGAGGGGGCCCTCTTCACCGACATCGGCAACGTGTGGCTGCTCAACCCCAGCGACCAATACAGCGGCGGCGAGATCAAATGGAGCAGCTTCCCCTCCGAACTGGCCGTCGGCATCGGACTGGGTCTGCGTGTCAACGTCAGCATCGCCACCCTGCGTGTCGACTTCGCCCTGCCGCTCTACGACCCCGGCTACAGCGAGTCGCTCCGCTGGCGCCCGCAGAACTGGCACATCAACCAGGTGGTCACCAACTTCGGTATCAACTACCCGTTCTAAGGTTTAAGGTTTAAGGTTTAAAGTTTAAGGTTTGAAACACACAAAGACTCTCACCTATATACTGATCACCGCCTCGGTCATCTTCTGGGGCATCAGTTTCATCATGACCAAGGAGCTCTTCCTCACCGAGAAGCACCTCTCCGTCACCACCCTCATCACCCTGCGCCTGGCCATCGCCTCGGCCGTCATGCTGCCCGCCCTGGCCCTCACGCGCCGCCTGCAAGCCATCCGCAAGCAGGACATCAAATGGTTCCTGCTGCTGGCCCTCTGCGAGCCGTTCATCTACCACCTCTGCGAGACCAACGGGGTGCGGCTCGTCAGCGGCTCGCTGGCATCGGTGGTCATCGCCACCATCCCCCTCTTCGTTCCCTTCGGCATGTGGGCCGTCTACCGCCAGCGTCTGCGCCTGCCGCTGCTGGTCGGCATCGTGCTGTCGCTGGCCGGCGTCTTCCTCCTGCTCCTGGGCGGCGAGGGGCTCAGCGGCAACCTGCAGGGGCTGCTCTTCCTCGGCGGCGCCGTCATCATCGCAGTGGTCTACACGCTGCTGCTGGTCAAGGTGGTGGACCACTACCACCCCCTCGTCGTCACCACCTGGCAGAACGTCATCGGCCTGGCCTACTTCCTGCCCCTGATGCTGATCTTCGACGGGGCCTCGCTGCCGCTGCTCTCCTGGAGCCCCAAGATGCTCATGCTGCTGCTGGTGCTGGGCCTCTTCTGCTCCACCCTGGCCTATGCCGGCTACAACTACGGCGTGCGCAACCTCGGCGCCTCCGAGGCCTGCATCTTCAACAACGCCATCCCCATCTTCTCGCTCATCGCCGCCGTGCTGATCGGACAGGAATCCTTCTCGTGGATCAAACTGATTGGTATCGTGATCGTTGTCAGCGGCGTATTCATCGCCCAGCTGCCCGACCGGCACTCCAGGCAATAGCCCTTCCCTGTCACCCCCAACGAGGGGATGACTCTACCTTTTCTTCAGTCGTTCTTCAGTCGTTCTTCA
>CAMNIH010000110.1 GCA_946540365.1 uncultured Bacteroidales bacterium | reverse complement strand
AATGTGAAATCCCTTGGCCATAGTTTGGCCATATTTTTTACGTTTTACTGGATTTGATGTGTTATTTGAGTGCATAATAATTCATAAATCCTGAAATAACAACTATTTATACTTAATAGGAAATAATTAAAGCGTTCCTGTTCCGGGCACAAAAAAAGAAGACCGTGGCGGTCTTCTTTTTTTTTACAGGGCTCTGATTCTTGCCAGGGTCGTGGCGGGGGATCAGAAGGAGTAGCTGTAGCCGAGGCAGAGCTGGCCGACGAAGCCCTGCTCGCGGGTGTAGCTCTTGAGCTTGGTGCCTTCGGCGTTGGCGTCGACCTGCTTGTCGCTGACGCGGTCGAGGAGCAGGTAGGCCTCGAGACGGCTGCGGCGGTCGAGGCGGTACTCGGCGCCGAGGCAGCCGCGCACGCGGTTGATGTAGGCGCCGCTGAAGCCCTCGAGGAACCAGCCGGCATCGCCCGTGAGGGAGCCCTCGGAGGTGAAGTACTCGCCGGTGGACTCGTTGTAGTAGGCGCTGATGACCGGCGCGTTGAGGGTGTTGCGGAGCTCGAGGTAGGCGTAGGGCGTCAGGCGGCGCAAGCCACGGTACTGCACCTTCAGGCGGCTCTTGAGGGTGAGGGCGGTGCGCGGGTTCTGGTACTCGTTCATGTCGCCCGTGCGGTAGGTGGCCTGCAGGCGCTCCTTGAGCGAGAGCTGCCAGTCGCCGAAGCGGTAGGTGTAGCTGGCGTCGAGCATCAGGCGGTGGCGCACGCTCTTGAAGGCGCTGTTGGCGCTGCTGTAGGGGGCGATGAGGGCGTAGCCGAGGCCCAGCTTGAAGCCGGCGGGCAGCTTGTAGGTGGCGCCGAGGGTGGTCTGCAAGCGGTTGAACGAGCCGAAGTTGCCGTCCACGCGGGCCTCCTCTTCGAGGTAAATGTGCATACCGCGGTTGACTTTCTTGTCGATGGTGGCGCTGAGGCGTCCGCCCCATTCGGGGTCGAGGTCGACATCGGTCTGGGCCTTGGTGGCCAGGGGGATGGCCATCAGCAAAGATGCTATGATTACAATCTTCTTTTTCATAGAGATACTGTGTGTTACGTATTGACATTATTTCCAGCCGCCGGGACCGTGACCGCTGCCGCCGGGGCCGTGACCGCCGTTGCCGCCGGTGTAGGACGAGAGGGAGACCGACGAGCCGCCGCTGACGGAGGCACCGAGCAGGAATGTGCCGTCGAAACAGGAGGTGCCGCCCGTGGCGGTGACGCCGGACATGAGGGTGGGCGTCGAGGCGCCGGAGACCACCAGCGGGGTGCCGCCGGTGGAGGGGGTCTTGAAGGCGTAGGTGTTGCTGCCCACGGTGAGGGCGTACCAGGTGCTCTGCGACCAGCTGCCGGCCTGGTAGCAGACCTGCGTGAGCGACGAGTTGTTCTCCAGCCCGCCGATGGCGATCACGGTGCCTCCCTCGACGTAGAGCTTGTAGCCTCCCTCGGTGTTGGCGTCGATGGCCACCTCGGGCTGGCTCTTGCCGATGGCGTAGACCAGGCCGCCCTTGATGTAGCAGTTGCCGTTGGCGTCCATGCCGTCGTTGGCCGTGGAGTGGGCGCAGAGGTAGCCGCCGTTGACGGTGAGGGTGGAGGCGGCGTTGAGGGCGTCGTCGCCCTGCGAGTAGCTGTAGACCGTGCCGCCGTTCATCGTGATGGTGCCCTTCGACTCGATGGCCTCGTGCTTCGAGGCACGGACGTTGACGGTGGCGCCGTCGAAGACGATGTCGCCGTCGCACTTGATGCCCTTGGCGCTGATGTCGCCGCTGGTGTAGTTGGAGCCGGTGACGGTGACGTCGACGGTGCCGCCGTTGAACCGTGCGGTGCCGTCGCAGCTGATGCCCTTGCCGCCGGAGCCGCTGTTGGTGATGGTCAGGCTGCCGGCGTTCATCACGAAGGCCACATCGGCCTTGACGCCGGCGGAGCCGGTGTACTCGCCGTCCTCGCTGTCGTAGGCGGCGCCGCCGGTGACCCGGATGGCGGTCTCGCCGCCGTTGAAGCACACCAGCGAGTCGCTGCTGAAGTCCTTCTTCATGCTGGCCGAGGTCTCGACGCCGATGGTGCCGCCGCTGACGAGAATATAGTCCTTGCCGCGCACGCCGTGGCCGGCGGTGGAAGTGACCCGGTAGGTGCCCGACTGGAAGTGGACGTAGTCGTCGCTGGTGATGCCGGCCTTGCCCGTGGCGGTGACGGTGAGCGAGCCGCTGCCGCTGAAGACCAGCTTGCCCTCGCTGAAGAGGGCCGCCTTCTCGTCCTCGGTCGAGGGGGTGGCGCCGTAGCTGCTGCCGTCGGCCAGGGTGTTCGTGCCCTGCACGACGATGAAGGTGCGCTTGCCGCTGCTGGGCGACGAGGCGGGCCCCTGGATGTTGATGGCGGCGCCGTTGGGGTTGGTCAGGCTGAGGCCGTTGAGGGTGACGACCTGCTTCTTGCCGCTGTAGAGCTTGAAGAAGCCGTCCGCAGCCGAACCGTTGAGGGTGTAGTGTACCACCTGGGAGCCGAGGTTGGTGACGGTGACCTGGTTGCCGCTGACGCTGGCGGTCACCGAGTCGGTGGTGCCGCTGACGGTGGCGCCGCCGCCGGCATAGGTGACGGTGACCTCGAGGTCGACCGACACCGAGTCGAGGTTGTCGTCGCTCTCCACCCCGCTGCCCGTGGGCGTGTCGGTGGTGGTGGTGATGGTGTCCTGCTCGCAGGCCGCCATCAGGCCGACGGTCAGCGCTGCCGCGAGCAATAAAACAGTACGTTTCATTAGTTTACAGTTATTTCTTCTTGAATTTGGTGACCATGTCGATGTCGTTGGGCTCGGGGTCGTCGGGGATGTAGGTGACCTTGAGGAAGGCGGTGTCCTTCAGGAAGTCGATGCTGCCCACCTGCACATGGGTGATGTCGAGACCGGTGCGCTCGATGAGGTCGGCCAGCAGCTCCTCGCGCCGCTCGGGCTTGATGAGGTCGATCTTCTCGTAGGTGATGATCTTCTGTGACTTATGGTTGAACATGCCGACGGCTTCGAGCACCGCGATGATGACGATGAAGAGCACATTGACGGCGATGAACGAGGCGTAGCTCGTGGCCATGCCGGCGCCGTTGATGATGCTGATGGCGATGAGCACGAAGAGGTAGGTCATCTCGCGGATGGGCAGCTGCTCGGTGCGGTAGCGGATCATGCTGAAGATGCCGAACAGGCCCAGGGCGATGCCCACCTCAATTTTCATGTTCTGCAGCTGGTTGAGGATGAAGAAGATGGCCGTCGAGAAGAGGATATATGTGAAGTAGTAGTCGCGGCGGCGGCTCTTGCCGTAGTAGAAGAAATGGGTGATGATCCAGCAGACGAGCAGGTTGATGCCGAAGAGGATGAGCATCTTGCCGAGGCTGGGGCCGTCGAAGAGGGGCAGGCCGAGGAAGTCGACGGCCTGGTCGTCGGCGCTGCCGAGATGCAGGTTGGCGATCTCGGGGTCGAAGTCCATTTGTAACAATTTCATAATCTATGTATTTTATCTATGTATAACAATTTGGGTTTAAAGCGGTTGTACTTGGCCGCCGGGTCGGTCAGGGCGGTGCCGATGCAGTACTTGCTCATGCGTCGGGGCAGGACATGCAGGTCGTGCAGCGCCCACTCGATGTCGCTCATCGGAGCGCCCACCTCGTGCTTGACCTCGATGACCAGCAGGCGCGAGATGTCGGCGTCGCGTCCCGTGGCACGGTTGTGGAAGGTGATGCCGCGGTCGATGGTGACGCGCTCGGTCATACCCTTGTCCACCAGGGTGATGCGCTCGAAACGGTTCTCAAGGCAGGGATGCAGCGACGCGACGGGATAGGGGGTAGACTCGCCCACGAACTGCGCCACCTCGGGCACCTCGAGCACGCGGTCGAACAGCTGCACGTCGACCGGAATCCGCACCTTGCGGGTCTTCTTCTTGTTGTCCTTGTTCTTGATTTCGAAGAAGGTGGTATCCGTCGAGCGGTAGGTGCGCACGCGCAGCTTCTGCCGGTTGAGCTTCTTGTTGTGGTGCATGGTGTACATGGCGAGGTCGGCGGTGTCGAAGTAGAGCGTGCGGTAGGGCGCCAGGGGGTTGCCCTCGATGTGCTGCACGTAGTAGCCCTCGGCGATGCGCGCCAAGAGCTCCTCCAGCTGGTCGGCGCCGGCCATATATTTCTGGTCCACGCGGTTCATCAGCCGCACGGCCTTCATGTCGTCCAGCCCGATGGGGACCATCCGGTCGAGAGTGGGTAGTGGGTAGTGGGCAGTGGGTAGCACAGGGGCACCAACAGTGGAAGCTAAGAGCTGATTGTTTGACATTTGCCTTAACTACTTGACTACTTATCTACTTAACTACTGGGATGCATTACTTGTACGAGTACTCGAACGTCTTGGTGCTCTCCAGCTTGCCGTTGGGCTTGTAGTTGTACTGAGCCTTGCGGGTGCCGTCGTCGTTGTACTCGAACTTCTTGACGCGCGTGGCGTGGTTCTTGTCGTCGTACTCCACCTGGCGCACACACTTGGTGTCGGTGCCGTTGTACTCGTAGGTGACGCGGTACTTCTGGCCGTAGGAGGCATACTCGATCTCCTCCACCTTGCGACCCAACTCGTCGTAGGTCACCACGTTGTCCAGATAGGGGGTCTGCGAGCCGGCCTTGGTGTTCCACTCCTTGACCACCAGGTTTTTCTTGCGTTCGCGCTTCGTGGTCTGGGCCTGCACCGCCGTTCCCAACAGACAGATTGCCAGCATCAAAATGATCTTTTTACTCATAGGAAATTCAGGTTTTACTTATATATTTCAAATTTAATTTATTAAATTCAAGCAACCGCACACTTTACAAGATGCAAATATACAAAAAAATCCATCCTCGATTGTTAAAATCTCTTAAGCAAGACCATGACAGGTCAACCCTGAGTCTACCTTTTCTTCAGTCGTTCTTCAGTCGTTCTTCAGTGATCACTGAAGAACGACTGAAGAACGACTGAAGAACGACTGAAGAAAAGGTAGAGTCATCCCCTCGTTGGGGACGGGATGCTACTTGAATTCGACCCACGCATCGGGGGCCTGGAGGCGCGTGCGGAGCCAGGCGCGGATGCGGTCGGTGTCGAGGGGTTCGTCGGAGGGGTCGACGATGACGTGGACCGTCAGGTCGCGCCCGACACGGCCGATGCGCACCTCGTCGACGCGTGGGAAGAGGGTGGCCGCCTCGGCGCCCACCTGGGCCGAGAGGGTGTCGAAGCGCGTGTAGTCGGCCAGCTGGCGGCGGGCGGCGGCCAACTGGGCGTGGAGGCTGGTGAGCTCGCTGCTGGCAGCGTCGGCGACGGCGGCGTCGGTGGACTGGATAAGGGCCACATCCTTGACTTTCATCTTGTAGTAGCCCATGCGGCTGCGGGCGTCGTCCAGCTCGTCGTCGCTGATGGGCCGGCCGACGGCCACCACACGCAGCGTGTCGTGGACCACCTCGCGGGAGAGGATCTGGGTGCCGCTCTGCTGCAGCTCGTGGTCGACAAAGCGGGCCACCTCGCGGATCTGCACGTCGTCGCGGACGATGTTCCAGGTCATGTAGGCCGCCGGCAGCATGGTGACGATCACCACGGCCGTCAGCATGCGCTTGCCGCGCCGGGCCACCCCGGGCGTCAGATCAGCGTGGCTGCGGAAGCGCAACAGCTTGACCCCGAGGAAGGTGCTGAGCGCGATGAAGACGGTGTTGATGAAGAAGAGGTAGAAGGCGCCGAAGAAGTAGCTCCACTGCGCGGTGGCGAGGCCGTAGCCGGCGGTGCAGAGGGGCGGCATGAGGGCCGTGGCGATGGCCACGCCGGGGATCACCTGCCCCTTGCTCTTGGTGGTCAGCGCCA
>CAMNIH010000109.1 GCA_946540365.1 uncultured Bacteroidales bacterium | reverse complement strand
CCCTCAAGCTGGAACCCAAGCGCGACGACACCCGCTACAACCTGGCCTATGCCCGCCGTCTGCTCCAGCAGCAACAACAGCAGCAACAGCAGCAGAACCAAAACCAGAACGGCGACCAGAATCAGCAGAACCAGCAGCAACAGCAACAACAGCAGGGCGATAAGCAGCAGCAACAACAGCAGCAGCAACAGCAGCAACAGCAACAGCAGCAGGGCCAGCAGCAGGATCAGCAGCAAGACCGTCAGCAACAGCAGCAGCAACCCCGCCAGCCTCAGCAGGACCAGCGCAAGCAGGATGCCGAGCGGATGCTCGAAGCGGTGAAGAACAACGAGCGGCAGACCCTCCGCGACAAGACTCGCAGCGACAAACCCATCCGTGTTAAGAAAATAGATAAAGATTGGTAAATGAAGAAGATAATCGGTATATTGATTCTATTGGTGCTCGGGACAACCCTCCACGCCCAGCAGATGACGGTGCAGGCCCCGCAGAGCGTCTACGAGGGTGACTACTTCACCGTTCGCTTTGTCGTCGACGCGCGTGCCAGCGGCTTCCAAGGTCCCTCGTTCAAGGGCTTCAGCCTCCGCTCGGGCCCCAACACCTCCAGCTCCTCCAGCTTCAGTTTTGTCAACGGCCAGATGACCTCGTCGGTCCAGACCATTTACTCCTACACCCTGGCGGCCGACGCCGTGGGCACCTTCACCGTCGACCCGGCCACCTGCACTGCCGACGGCAAGAAGGTCAGCTCGCAGAGTTTCACCATCAAGGTGGAGAAGGGCGACCCCAACCGGCGTCAGCAGCAACAACAGCAACAGCAGCAGCGCCAGGCCTACAATCCCTGGGACCAGCAGCCGCGCCAGGCGTCGGAGATCGACTCCAAGAGTCTCTTCGCCCGTGCCTCGGTCAGCAAGAGCAACCCCTACCAGGGCGAGCAGGTGATCGTCACCTATAAGATCTACACGCAGGTGCCGCTCAGCCAGTATGCCATCGACAAGCTGCCCGGCAACCGCGGTTTCTGGGCCGAGGACCTCAGCGAGGGCGGCCAGATCAAGCAGTACGAGGAGACCGTCGGCGACCGCCGCTACCAGGTGGCCGAGATCCGCCGCGGGGCCCTCTTCGCACAGGAGAGCGGCAACCTCACCATCGAACCCCTCGACCTCAACGTCCTCGCCATGGTGCAGCGCCAGCGCCGCCGCACCGGTACCATCCTCGACCTCTTCGACGACCCCTTCTTCAGCGCCCGCGAGGCGGTGGAGCGCCCCCTCCGCACCAACCGCATCCAGGTCAAGGTCAAGCCGCTGCCCGCCGCCCCCGACGGCTTCTCGGGTGCTGTGGGCCGCTTCGACGTGCAGGGCGGGCTCTCGCTCGACCGGGTGAAGGCCAACGAGGCCGTCTCCTACCGCATCACCGTCTCCGGCTCGGGCAACCTGATGCTCATCAACGCCCCCACGCCCGACTTCCCCAACGTCTTCGAGGTCTACGACCCCCAGATCGACGACAATATCAAGAAGGGCGACAACGGCATCAGCGGCAGCCGCACCTTCGAGTGGGTCCTCATCCCGCGCACCCAGGGCAAGTACACCATCCCGTCGATGGACTTCGTCTTCTTCGACCCCTCCACCGGCCGTTACGTCACCAAGACCATCGCCCCGCAGGCCATCGAGGTCGAGAAGGGCGACGCCCGCAACATAGCCCACACCGGCAGCAAGGACGACGTGCGCCTGCTCAACAGCGACATCAACTACCTCCGTCCCACGGGCCGTCTGCAGCCCCTTAAGGCCGAGGATCATGCGGGCCCCCTCTTCTGGATCGTGGCCGCCCTCATCGTGCTGGCCACCGCGGCCACCATCCTCCTCGTCCGTCGTCGCCAGGCCGCCGAGCAGGACGTGGCGGGCATGCGCATGAAACGCGCCGTCCGCCTGGCCCGCAAGCGCCTCAAACGGGCCGAGGCCCATCTGCACGATGCCGACAGCAACGCCTTCTACGAGGAAATCTACCGCGCCATCTGGGGCTGCCTCTCCGACAAGTACAACATACCGCTCTCCACCCTCAGCCGCGACACCGTCACCCAGTGTCTGGTCGACAAGCAGGTGCCCGCCGAGCAGCAGGAGCGTATCATGAAGGTGCTCCAGGAGGTCGACCTGGCCCGCTTCGCCCCGGGCGACGCCCATGTGCAGATGCAGTCCATCTACGACGACGCCCTGAATATGATTGTTGCACTCTAAAAACCACACGAATCACGATGTTACACACCATCATACTCCACTTCATCCTGCTGACCTCCTTCGTGCATCTGCAGGAGACCGCCGCCCGCGAGGCCGACGAGGCCTACCGCCAGGGCGACTACGCCACCGCCATCGAGCAGTATGAGGCCGTGCTCGACAAGCAGTGCGCCTCGGCCAACCTCTACTACAACCTCGGCAACGCCTACTACCGCACCGACCGCATGGGCCTCGCCATCCTCAACTACCGGCGCGCCCTGCGTCTCGACCCCTCGATGACCGACGCCAAGGAGAACCTCGCCCTGGCCGAGAGCCGCACCACCGACCGCATCGCCGTCCTGCCGCAGTTCTTCCTCGTCCGCTGGATCGACGCGCTCTGCACCGCCGTCAGCCCCGCCGCATGGCGCATCGTGTGGCTCGTACTGCTGGCACTGCTCGGCGGCGCCGTGGTGCTCTTCCGCCTCGGTTCCACCCGCGGGCTGCGCAAGGGGGCTTTCGCCGGCGGCGCTGTCGTGCTGCTGCTCCTCGTGCTGGCCACCTGGCTGCTCCTCCGCACCACCCACCGCTACAACGCCCACCGCGACGCCGTCGTCATGCAACCCGCCGTCACCGTCAAGGGGTCGCCCGAGGAGCAGAGCGTCGACAAGCTCATCCTCCACGAGGGCACCGTCGTCAGCGTCGACGACTCGCTCTCGGGCTGGTACAAGATCACCATCGCCGACGGCACCACCGGCTGGTGCCAGGCAACCGACGTAGAACGTATATGAAACCCTGTCTGCCACTCCTGCTCCTCGTCCTGCTGACGCGCCCGGCCCTCGGCCAGGAGGTCCGCATGGACTATGACGAGCAGTGTGGCTGCGACATCATGTTTGTCGACGGCGTCGAGACCACCCGCGAGGGCGACCGCTACGGATTCCGCCTCGAGGACGGCACACAGATCGTCCCCAACATCTACCTCTATGTCGACCAGTTCCGCGACGGCTATTGCCGTGTGATGCCCGACGAGACCCACGTGGGCCTCATCGACCGCACCGGCCGCGTTGTCGTGCCGCCGCTCTACGAGTCGGTCGGCTACCCCACCGAAGGGCGTATCCCCGTGCAGCGCGACGGCCTCACCGGCTATGTCGACCTGCAGGGACGCGAGGTGATCCCGCCCGTCTACCTGCAGGGGGGCGACTTCAGCGAGGGCTGCGCCCCGGTGCAGCTCGTCATCGACTCTTTCTTCACCGCCTGCACCTTCATCGACACCCTCGGCCGGCAGCTCTTCCCGCCGGTCTACGAGAACCTGCAGCCCTTCACCTGCGGCTACGCCCTCGTGCGCCGCTACAGCCGCTGGGGCCTCATCGACCATTCGGGGCGCGAGGTGCTCACCACCCGCTTCGAGCAGATGACCACCCTCTTCGGCGACACCCTTTTCTTTGCGGGCGACAGCAGCGGCATGGCCCTCTACGACCGCCGCATGCAGCCGCTCACCCCCGCCGTCTACACCTGGACCGGCGGCCTCCACTGCGGCCGCATCCCCGTGCAGCGCGACGGGCGCTACGGCTTCCTCGATCGCGCGGGGCGCGAGGTGATCCCCTGCCGCTACGACGAGATCAGCCTCTTCTTCCTCGACCGCGCCATGGTGCGCCTCGGCGACCGCTACGGCATCATCGACACCGCCGGCCGCTTCATCCTCCCCCTCGAATACGAAAACCGAACCCCCTTCGGTGAGAAATATGTCTACCGCGACAGCCTCGCCCTCGTCGAACGCGACGGCCGCCTCGGCTTCGTCGACCTCGACGGCCGCCTCGTCATCCCCTTCCTCTTCGACCGCGCCTACCACTTCAGCGAGGGGCTCGCCAGTGTCTCGCGCGACGGTCTCTGGGGCTATATCGACACCCGTGGCGACCTCTTCCTCCCCCTCATCTTTGACATCGCCTCGCCCTACCGCTGGGGCCGCGCCGAGGTGAGCTACAACGGCGAGCTGCGTCGCGTCGACCGCAAGGGGCGTTGTGTCAAAAATTGTAAAGGAATCATTGCATGGAGAGATTGGACCGAATAGCATCGCACGACGGCATCGTCACCGCCGTCAACTCCGGACGTGTGCGCGTCCGTATCGAGGCCGTCAGCGCCTGCGCCAGCTGCGCCGCCCACGGCCGCTGCGGCTTTGCCGAATCTAAAGAGAAAGAGGTCGATGTGCCCGCCGCCGACTGGGCCGACTACCAGCCGGGACAGCCCGTCGCCGTCCATATCGACGAAAGCCGCGGCATGCTGGCCGTATGGATAGCCTACGTCCTTCCGGCCCTGCTCATGCTCGCCGCCATCGTGGGCCTCTCCCTGGCCCGGGTGCCCGAGTGGGCCGTCGTCCTCAGCGCCTTCGCCGTCCTCGGCCTCTACATCCTCGTGCTCTACCTGCGGCGCCGCCGCGTCGAGCGCCACTTCACCCTCACCCTCAGCCCACTGGAAAAACTGTGAGCGGTGAGTTTTGAGTTTTAAGTTGTGAGCTGTAAGATGTAAGTTGTGAGCTGTAAGCTGTGAGTTGTGAGTAGCTTGCGCAACCACTTAAACTAAAAACTTAAAACTCAAAACTCAAAACTTAAAACTCAAAACTTAACACTCAAAACTCAAAACTTAGAACTCAAAACTTAAACCTCAAATGCTCATCCTCGGCATCGACCCCGGCACCCGCATCCTCGGCTACAGCCTTCTTGACACAGAAGGCGGCAGCATGAAGATACTCGCCATGGACGTGCTCTACCTGCGCAACATCGTCGACTTCAACCAGCGCATCCGCCGCATCTTCGACTCCACCCTCCGCATCATCGACTCCTTCCATCCCGACCATCTGGCCATCGAGGCCCCCTTCTTCGGCAAGAACGTGCAGTCCATGCTCAAGCTCGGCCGCGCCCAGGGCGTCGCCATCGCCGCCGCCATGAGCCGCGACCTCAGCTACACCGAGTACGAGCCCTCTGTCATCAAGCAGCTCGTCACCGGCAACGGCAACGCCACCAAGGAGCAGGTCGCCGTCATGCTCCGCTCCATCCTGGGTTTCGACGACGACCCGCGCTACTTCGACGCCACTGACGCCCTCGCCGTCGCCTACACCTGCCACATGCAGTTCACCAACCCCCTCGCCGACCTCCGCCAGCAGCTCATGCCCAAGACCAAACACACCAAGTCGCGCAAGAAACAATGGGCCGACTTCGTCAGCCAGAACCCGGACATTGTGAATAATTAATAATTAAAAATTAAGAATTAAGAATTAAAGGAGTTAAGGAGTTAAGAAGTTAAAGAAGTTAAGACAATACCGGCCGTGGGCAATTCGAGTAATTCGCCATTAAAAATTAAGAATTAAGAATTAAGAATTAAAATTCCTGCGTAGCCTTCGAGTAATTCGCCAAAAATTGACCTGCGTAGCTTCGTAAAATTCGAGTAATTCGCCGTTAAAAAAAAATTAAAAATTAAAATCCCTGCGTAACCTTCGAGTAATTCGAGTAATTCGCCGTTAAAACGCCGTTAAAAATAGAAATCATAATTCAAATATGAAACACAGTTCTTTCCTGTCCGTCCTCCTCCTCGCCGCGGTGCTCGCCGTGGGCTGCCAGTCCCGCGGCCCCAAGACCTACGACCCCGCCCAGGTCGCCTTCCAGGTCGAGTACAACCCCCTCT
>CAMNIH010000108.1 GCA_946540365.1 uncultured Bacteroidales bacterium | reverse complement strand
ATCACTGAAGAACGACTGAAGAACGACTGAAGAACGACTGAAGAAAACCTTGACTTGACCCTGTGTGGGCAGTGCATCAAGGTGGGGCCGTCCACCCGGCGCAGCGGCCGCTCCGACCGGCGATACACGTCTGTCCCACAGACGGTTCTGCACCTTGCGCACAGCAGACACGCTCCGCCTGCGGCCAGGCGCCCGGGCACACGCCCGGCGAGGGGTACCGAAGCGTTTTTTTTCGACATATTAAAAAAAATGTTTCGCATATTCGATTTTTTTTGTATCTTTGTGCATTAAAACTTTTGTCAAGAATTGAAACAACAAATTAATAAATAATAACTTATGAAAAGAAACAAAGTACTACTCGGCTTGTTTGCAGGCTTAATGGCTTTGACGGGAGGGGCGACGCAAGCCCAAACCGACAACAACTTCGTTGAGATTGGCCCTGCCAATATCGGCGGAAAAGTGTCGTGCGTCATTGCCGACCAGCGCGACAGCAGCCAGACCACGCTCTACGCCGGTGCCGCCTCGGGCGGTCTGTACGTCCGCTCGACGGACACCAATCTTCTCAAGCGGCTCTATCCCAGCGTCACCGACGCCGGGCTGCTGACCAGGCTCATCTCCAACACCACCTCGTGGCATCTGGTGCGCTACATCAACCCCGAAACCAACATCGAGGAGGTGCTGCCCGTGAGCGCCCTTGTGCAGGCTCCCGACGGCACGATCTTCGTCGGCACCGGTGACGACACCTACGGCATCGGTTCCACCTACGGCAAGATGTCGTCCAAGGGTCGCGGCATCTTCCGCTACAACCCCGCCACCGACACCTTCGCCGTGATCGCCTACACCAGCCCCGAGCAGAACGAGCTCTTCGGCGCCGTGCGCAAACTCGAATACATCCAGCGTGGCAACGAGTTCTACCTCTACGCCGCCACCAACACCGGCCTCTACCGCTGGTTCATCGACCTCAGCCAGAGCAACATCGAATCGCAGTGGAGCAACAGCGCCACCCAGGTGATGAGCGGCAACATCGACCAGTTCGTCGTGTCGCGCAGCCTCAACATGGGCTATTTCACCATCGGCAACCAGCTGTACAAGATCAGCACCCTGGCCATACGCAGCACGCCCACGCCCATCAACATCTCGTCGTCGAACAGCGCCTTCGGCGGCCGCAACCTCGCCATCAAGCTGGCCCTGGCCCCGTCGGACAACAGCCACCTCTACGCCATGGTGATCGACTCGGTGGGCCTGATGCAGAACATCTACCTGACCACCAACGGCCAGGTGTGGTCGGCCCTGGCCACCGCCTCGGTCATGCCCCTGTCGTTCAACAGCGGCACCACCTGCGGCGCCATCGCCGTCGACCCGTCGAACCCCAAGCGCATCTTCATCGGCGGCACCAACATCTGGACCGGCGAGGGCTTCATCGACGGTGCCAACTTCCAGTGGACCAAAAACTCGTACAGCGAGTTCGAGCTCAACCGCGGCGACTACATGTCGAGCGTCTTCAACACGGCCGTCTTCGTCCACTCGGGCATCCAGCAGATCATCCCCGTCTACAGCAGAGAGGCCGTCAGCACCATCAACGGCCATGACATCTACCACACCTATTATATTGCCACCGACGGCGGCATCTACAGCACCGAGACCGACTTCAACATGTTCGAGAACCTCAACCGCGGCATGAACAACGTGCAGATCAACAGCGTGGCCGTGACGCCCGACGCCTCGGTCATCAGCGGCGCCACCAACAACGCATGCCCCTTCATCGAGTCGCGTTCGGAGCACAACTTCGGCAGCAACACCTTCGTGTCGTGGTACGACGACGGCACGCTGGGCGACCTGAACCACGACGCCAACATCCTGTGGACCGGCAACGGCGGCAAGGTGGCCGCCTCGGCCTTCCAGCAGGTCAGCGTCCAGCCCCACCGCAACATCTTCGTCTCGTCGGCCAACGGCAATATCGGCCGCGCCTACGACGACTACCTCGACTTCACCAACACCCAGACCTGGACCCGCGGAAGCAACTTCCTCACCACCGACGTCAAGGGCGGCCCCGCCATCGGCAACATCTCGCTCTGGGAGAACAGCAACGACACCTACTACAAGGACAGCATCAAGGTGACCCTCGACCTGCGCGGCTACTACTTCGCCAAGGCCGACAACGGCGACACCACCTGGATCAACATGGATTCGACCATCGTCCTCAAGGAGGGCGACAAGGCCATCTTCCTCAGCAAGAACAACTCGGACTATCCCTTCGAGTTCACCTTCACGCGGGATTTCCTGACCGCCTTCAAGGTCGCCCACCGCAACCGCAACGCCACCGTGGCCGACACCTTCCTGGTGAAGAACCCCGTGGTGTCGCGCATGCTCATCGTTGCCGCCACCACCAGCAACCAGACCTCGGTCCTCTACTCGTGGATGCCCAACGACTTCAGCAAGATCTACGACTCGCTGACCGACGCCGACAACAACCTGGCTGCCGAGGTCAAGGCCGAACTGCGTGAGAAGTTCATGTGGTGGGCCCCGATCTACTCGGTCCGCCGCAGCGACCTGACCGGTACCAGCACCCTCTATCCGCGCAACGCCATCATGAGCCCCGACGGCCGCTTCGCCTACGTGAGCACCTTCGACACCCAGAAACACCGCTCGCAGCTAATCCGCATCAAGGGCTTCGAGACCATCAACTTCAACCAGTATCCCAGCATCACCCGCGGCGAGCTGAATGCCGCCAGCGACACCAACAGCCGCAAGCTGCGCGACACCAAGTTCCTGCGCGGTGGCGAGAACGAGTGGTTCAACCGCCCGATCAGCTCCATCGCCGTCGACCCGCGTCCCGGCCACGACCGCATCGTGGTGACCTTCGAGGACTACTCCGACGCCATGGCCAACGTGATGGTCATCAACAACGCCAGCTCCGATAACTGGAACAGCAGCAGCAACGTGACCATGCTCCCCATCACCGGCCACAGCGGCATCCCCGCCTACAGCGCCATGATTGAGGATTCGACCGGCAACATCTACGTCGGCACCTCGGACGGTGTCTTCGTGTACCTCGAGAATGCCTCCACCCCGCACTGGGAGCAGTACGAGTACCTGCGCGGCGTTCCTGTGACCTCGATCGTGCAGCAGACCAACGCCCTGCCCATCCGTCGCCACACGACCCACACCGGCATCACCGAGAACAACTACGTCTTCGCCAAGACCAAATGGCCGCGCGCCATCTACTTCGGCACCTACGGCCGCGGTATTTTCATGGACATGACCTACGTCACCGACCGCGAGAACGAGTATGTGGATCCCAACGTCGGCGTGCCCACCGTCAACGGCAATGGCGAGAGCAGCGTCAGCATCTACCCCAACCCCGTCATGGGTGAGGCCAACATGGCCCTCAACGCCGCCGTGGCCGGCAACGCCACGCTGCGCATCTACGACCTCAACGGCCGCATGGTCAGCGAGCGCCGCCTCGGCTACGTCAACGAAGGCGAGCAGATCTTCACCATCGGCACCGAAGGCATGGCCAAGGGTATGTATCTGGTCAACGTCATCATCGGCGGCCACACCGCTGCCAGCAAGATGATCGTTCGTTAACCGGGTTGCCAAGCACAGAAGAGGTGCCGCCCCGATGAGAGCAGCACCTCTTCTCTTTTATAATAAAGTATACATATTATATTATTAATAGATGAACACAAACCTTGTAGAAGAATTGAAGTGGCGCGGCATGATCCACGACATGATGCCCGGCACCGAGGAACAACTCAACAAAGAGGTCACCACGGCCTACGTGGGCATCGACCCCACGGCCGACTCGCTGCATATCGGCCACCTCGTCTCCATCATGCTGCTCAAGCACCTGCAGATGGCGGGCCACAAGCCCCTGGCCGTCGTGGGCGGCGCCACCGGCATGATCGGCGACCCCAGCTTCAAGGCCGCCGAGCGCAAACTGCTCACCCCCGAGGAGATCCAGCACAACGTGCAGTGCATCCGTCACCAGCTGGAGCGCTTCCTCGACTTCGACAACCCCGTCAACGGGGCCGAGATACTGAACAACTACGACTGGATGAAGGACTACCTCTTCCTCGACTTCATCCGCGACGTGGGCAAGCACATCACCGTCAACTACATGATGACCAAGGACAGCGTCAAGAAGCGCATGGAGACCGGCATCTCGTTCACCGAGTTCAGCTACCAGCTGCTGCAGGGCTACGACTTCCTGACCCTCTACCGCACCAAGGGGTGCCGCCTGCAGATGGGCGGCAGCGACCAATGGGGCAATATCACCACCGGCACCGAGCTCATCCGCCGCATGGAAGGCGGCGAGGCCTTCGCCCTCACCTGCCCCCTCATCACCAAGGCCGACGGCACCAAGTTCGGCAAGACCGAGGGTGGCAACGTGTGGCTCGACCCCACCAAGACCAGCCCCTACAAGTTCTACCAGTTCTGGCTCAACTGCTCCGACGTCGACACGGCCCGCTACATCCGCATCTTCACCCTCCTCACCAAGGAGGAGGTCGAAGCCCTCGAGAAGCAGCACGCCGAGGCCCCCGAGCAGCGCATCCTGCAGAAGGCCCTGGCCAAGGACATCACCATCCGCGTCCACGGCCAGCAGGCCTACGACACCGCCATCGCCGCCAGCGAACTGCTCTTCGGCAAGGCCACGACCGAGCAGCTCAACGCCCTCGACCGCGAGACGCTGCTCTCCGTCTTCGACGGCGTGCCGCAGTACACGGTCAGCCGCGCCACCATCGAGGCCGGCGCCCCGCTGGTCGACCTGGCCGCCGAGGTGGGCATGTTCGCCAGCAAGGGCGAGATACGCCGCGAGCTGAAGCAGAACAGCATCAGCGTCAACAAGCAGAAGGTGGCCGAGGGCGCCACCCTCACCGCCGCCGACATCCTCGCCAGCGGATGCATCCTCGTCCAGAAAGGCAAGAAGAACTACTACATCCTCAACGTCGAGTAGCATTTAAAACATAGACCACCACACCGCGCCGAAGGAGACCCCTTCGGCGTTTTTTATACTTTTTTTATTTCCACCACCCTTATATCAATTTTTATTCGTATCTTTGCACATCCGATTGGATTATAATAACAAAAACAACAAATATGACACAAACTGGTATTAAAACACTGAGAGACAGCGCTGCCATGCGCTGGATCGCACTGCTGCTGCTGGCGCTGGCCATGTTCTGCAGCTACGTATTCATGGACATTCTGTCGCCCATCAAGGACCTGATGCAGACCGAGCGCGGCTGGGACAGCCTGGCCTTCGGCACCATGCAGGGCTCCGAGGTGTTCCTCAATGTCTTCGTGTTCTTCCTCATCTTCGCCGGTATCATCCTCGACAAGATGGGTGTGCGCTTCACGGCCGTGCTTTCGGGCTCGGTGATGCTGGTGGGCGGCCTGATCAAGTACTTCGCCATCAGCGAGAACTTCGTGGGCGTTGACGAGCTAGGCAACCACACGGCCCTCTACAACTGGTTCACGAACAACCTGAACTACATCCCACTCTTCGACGAGCTGGGCGTGGCCCCCTTCTACCGCGGCATGCCTGCCAGCGCCAAGCTGGCCGCCTGCGGCTTCATGATCTTCGGCTGCGGCTGCGAGATGGCCGGCATCACGGTGAGCCGTGGTATCGTCAAGTGGTTCAAGGGCCGCGAGACCGCCCTGGCCATGGGCAGCGAGATGGCCCTGGCCCGTCTGGGCGTGGCTACCTGCATGATCTTCAGCCCCTACTTCGCCAAGCTCGGCGGCTCGATCGACGTCAGCCGCTCGGTGGCCTTCGGCGTGGTGCTGCTCTGCATCGCCCTCATCATGTTCATCGTCTACTTCTTCATGGACAAGAAGCTCGACAGCCAGACCGGCGAGGCCGAGGAGAAG
>CAMNIH010000107.1 GCA_946540365.1 uncultured Bacteroidales bacterium | reverse complement strand
GTGTATCATCTTGGTGCCCGTGTCGGCCTGCTGGTAGTTGTTGGTGACGGCCACGCTGTAGAACTCCGCAGTGCTGTCGTCGCCCTGCAGGATGCAGGAGGGGTACTTCCACGTCACGGCGCTGCCGGTCTCCACCTGCGTCCAACTGAGCTTCGAGTGCGAGCCTTTGCAGATGCCGCGCTTGGTGACGAAGTTGTAGATGCCGCCCTTGCCGTTCTTGTCGCCGGGGTACCAGTTCTGCACGGTGCTGTACTTCACCTCGGCGTCTTTCATGACGACGATCTCCACGATGGCGGCATGCAGCTGGTTCTCATCGCGTTGCGGAGCCGTACAGCCCTCCATGTAGGAGACGTAGGCCCCCTCGTCGGCCACGATCAGCGTGCGCTCGAACTGGCCGGTGCCCTTGGCGTTGATGCGGAAATAGCTGCTCAGCTCCATCGGGCAGCGCACCCCCTTGGGGATGTAGCAGAAGGAGCCGTCGCTGAAGACGGCGCTGTTGAGGGCGGCGAAGAAGTTGTCGGTCGAAGGCACCACGCTGCCGAGGTACTTGCGCACCAGGTCGGGGTGCTTCTGTACCGCCTCGCTGATGGGCATGAAGATGATGCCCTTCTCCTCCAACGCTTTCTGGCTGGTGGTCTTGACGGAGACGGAGTCCATGATGGCGTCGTAGGCCACGCCGGCCGCGCTCTCCACGCCCGCCAGCGCCTCGCGTTCGCGCAGCGGGATGCCCAGCTTGTCGAAGGTGGCCAGCAGCTCCGGATCCACTTCGTCCATGCTCTTCTTCTTCTCCTGCTTCGGGGCGGCGAAGTAGATGATGTCCTGATAGTTGGGCGTCTCGTATTCCAGATGCGCCCAGTCCGGCTCCTTCATCTTCTGCCAGCGGCGGAAAGCCTCCAGGCGGAACTCCAGCAGCCACTCCGGCTCGCCCTTTTTCTGCGAGATGAGGCGCACCACATCCTCGTCCAAGCCCTTGCGGATGGTCTCGGTGGCGATGTCGGTGGTGAACCCCCATTTATACTCTTCGTTTGTAACCTCTTGGATAATATCTTTTTCCGAATTCTCCATCATGTAATATATCAATTGTTTCGACCTGCAAAAATACAAAAAAAGTCCGACATATATCGGACTTTTATTTCATTATTAAAAAAAGAGACCTATTTCCCCGGGGACTTACTTCCTGATGATCTGCGTGTTGCCCTGCGAATTGAGCAGTGTGGCCTTGACGGTGTTGGTGTGGCCGTTGCGCTCGTAGTCGACCTCCACCTGGTCGCCCGGGCTGAAGAGGCCCAGCTCCTCCGTCATCTCGGCGAACGTGTTCACCTCCTTGCCGGCCACACGGAGGATGATGTCGCCCTGGCGGATGCCGGCCCGGTCGGAGGCGCAGTCCTTCACCACCTTGGACACATAGAGTCCCTTGATGGCGCGGGCACCCGTCTGACGGGCCACCGAGGCGTCGACCTCGGTCACCTGCACACCCAGATAGCCCCGCTGCACATAGCCGTAGCGCTGCAGGTCGCCTGCCACCTTGACAGCGATGTTCGAGGGGATGGCGAACGAGTAGCCGATATAGTTGCCGTTGCCCGAGGCGATGGCCGTGACGATGCCGATCAGCTCGGCCCGCGAGTTGACCAAGGCACCTCCACTATTACCCGAATTGACAGCCGCATCTGTCTGGATGAACGACTCCAACGGCGTCTCCACCGAACGCGGATTGTCGATGATGTGCATGTTGCGCGCCTTGGCGCTGATGATGCCGGAGGTGACCGTCGAGGTCAGGTTGAACGGGTTGCCGATGGCCAGCACCGGCTCGCCCACGCGCACCAGGTCGCTGTTGCCGAAGGGCAGGTAGTCCAGGCTGTCGGCCTCGACCTTGATGACCGCCAGGTCGGTGGCAGGGTCGTTGCCCACCAGCCGGGCCGGCAGCTCGCGACGGTCGTTGAGCGTCACCGTGATCTGCTCGGCATCCTGCACCACGTGGTTGTTGGTGACGATGTAGCCGTCGGTGGTCACGATCACACCCGAACCGAAGGCGTTATACTCCTGGCGCTGAACGCCCTGCGGGATGATGAAGCCGAAGAACGACTGGTAGAGGGGCGTCATCTGGGTCATCACCGTCTTGATATGGACGACAGCATCGATGGTCGAGGCTGCCACATCGGTGAAATCGGTCAGCGTCAGGCGGGCCGGGGCGGCATTGGAAGAGACTGTGGACAAGGCGGTTGTCGCCGGCGTGTCGTCGTGGCGCTGGGCCTGGCACGATTGCGCGGTGAACGCCAATGTAGCAACAAAAAGGATGATGATTCTATTCATTTCGTTCAATTGTTTTGGTTACCTGTATGAACTAACAAAAAACGTGCCATTTTATTGCGGCGTTAAGTTTTTTTAATGTCCGCGCGACATGACCCCCGCCCGCACCCCCTCCCCGACCCACCCCAACGAGGGGTCAAGTCTACCATTTCTTCAGTCGTTCTTCAGTCGTTCTTCAGTCGTTCTTCAGTGATCACTGAAGAACGACTGAAGAACGACTGAAGAACGACTGAAGAAAAGGTAGAGTCAACCCTGCGTCATGGGGGCGTTGGCCTCCGGGCGCAGGAAGAAGGATGGTTTTGCATTATCGCTGAATACGAGACCATTATCAGAAAATGGAAATATTTTTCACAAAAAATGTACAATAAATAAAATATATATACGTTACTATCGGCGAAAAAAGGAAATATAAAGTCATAATATAATGAAAAATTTAGTCATTGTTGAGTCGCCTGCGAAGGCGAAGACCATCGAAAAATTCCTTGGGAAGGACTACACCGTCAAGTCGAGCTACGGCCACATCCGCGACCTGGCGAAGAAGGAGATGAGCATCGACGTGGAGGGCAACTACGAGCCACAGTACCAGATCAGCGACGACAAGAAGCAGCTGGTCAGCGAGCTGCAGAAGGCTGTGAAGAGCGCCGACCGCGTGTGGCTGGCATCCGATGAGGACCGCGAGGGAGAGGCCATCGCATGGCACCTGCAAGAGACTCTGAAGCTGAACCCCGACACCACCCAGCGCATCGTCTTCAACGAGATCACCAAGACGGCCATCCTGCACGCCATCGAGAACCCGCGCAAGATCGACATGAACCTGGTGGACGCCCAGCAGGCCCGCCGCGTGCTGGACCGCCTGGTGGGCTACGAGATCAGCCCCATCCTGTGGAGCAAGATCAAACCCGCCCTCAGCGCCGGCCGCGTGCAGAGCGTGGCCGTGCGACTCATCGTGGAGCGCGAGGAGGAAATCAAAGAATTCAAGAGCAAACCCTATTTCCGCGTGACGGCCCTGTTCCACCCCATCGATTCGAACAAGGTGCTGCGGGCCGAGCTGAACCGCCACTACTCCACCGCCGAAGAGGCCGAGCAGCTGCTGCAGAGCTTAGTGGGAGCCAACTTCAAGATCAGCTGCATCGAGACCAAACCCGCCCGCCGCACGCCGGCACCGCCATTCACCACCAGCACCCTGCAGCAGGAAGCCAGCCGCAAGCTGGGCTTCAGCGTGGCACGCACCATGCAGGTGGCACAGCAGCTGTACGAAAGCGGATACATCACCTACATGCGTACCGACAGCGTGAACCTGAGCGACCTGGCCCTCGGGATGGCCAAACAGGAGATCACGGCACAGTACGGCGCCGAGTACCTGAAGACCCGCCGCTACCAGACCAAGACCAAGGGCGCCCAGGAAGCCCACGAGGCTATCCGCCCGACCGACCTCTCGGCCCAGACGCTCAATATCGAGAGCGCCCAGCGCAGACTGTACGAGCTCATCTGGAAGCGCACCATCGCCAGCCAGATGGCCGACGCCGAGCTGGAGAAGACGGAGATCGAAATCGGCATCGAGGGCAAGGGTGTCAGCGACCAGGTGAAGTTCCAGTGCATGGGCGAGCAGGTGAAGTTCGACGGCTTCCTGAAGGTGTACATGGAAAGCACCGACGACGACGAGAAGAACGAGACCGGCAGCATGCTGCTGCCGCAGCTGCCCGAGGGCACACGCCTGACGATGGAGAGCTGCGACGCCACCGAGCACTACACCCAGCATCCGCCGCGCTACACCGAGGCCAGCCTCGTGAAAAAGCTCGAAGACCTGGGCATCGGCCGCCCGTCGACCTACGCCCCCACCATCAGCACCATTCTCAAACGCGAATACATCATCAAAGAGGACCGCGAGGCGCCCGAACGCCGCTGCACCGTGTTGACCCTCAAGGACGGCCACGTGAAGAGCACCCAGGTCGTGGAGAAAGGCTACGCCGAGAAGGGCAAGCTCTTCCCGACCGACATCGGATGCGTGGTCAACAACTTCCTGATGGAGCACTTCGCCAACATCATGGACTACAACTTCACGGCCACGGTGGAGAAGGACTTCGACGAGATCGCCGCCGGCAACAAAGAGTGGCGCAAGGTGATCGACAACTTCTACCAGCCGTTCCACAAGAACATACGCCAGACGCAGCAGACCAGCCAGCGCACGACGGGCAGCCGCCTGCTGGGCCAGGATCCCGCCACGGGCAAGAACGTCTACGCCAAGATCGGCCGCTACGGCACGCTGGTGCAGATCGGCGAGACCAACACCGACGAGAAGCCCCAGTTTGCAAGCATGAAGAAAGGCCAGAGCATCGAGACCATCACCCTCGAGGAGGCCCTGAGCCTGTTCAACCTGCCGCGCACCCTGGGCACCTTCGAGGACAAGGATGTCATAGTGAGCATCGGCAAGTTCGGCCCCTACGTGCGCCACAACAACAAGTTCTACTCGCTGGGCAAGAACGACGACCCCTACGAGGTGAGCCTGGAGCGCGCCATCGAGATCATCAAGGTCAAGCGCGAAGCCGAACTGCAGAAAGAGGAGCTGAAAAAGGTCTACCCGCACCAGATCGGAGTGGTCGAGGGCGAGGCCCTGGTGAGCAACATCGGCCGCTTCGGCCCCTACCTGACCTACCGCGGCGAGAACTTCCGCCTGACCAAGGGCACCGACCCGCTGACGCTCAGCGTGGACCAGGCCCTGGCCATCATCGAGAAGGCCGAAAAAAAGAAGAAGAAGAAATAGTGTCTGTCCCCTATGCTTCTAAGCATTGTCATAGTCAACTACAACGTCAAGTACTTCCTCAAGCAGTGCCTTGCATCGGTCTACAACTCAGACCGTCGCCTGGCCGACGGCAGCGAGCTGGAACTGGACGTGTGGGTGGTGGACAATGACTCGGTCGACGACTCGGTGGCGATGGTGCGGCATGACTTTCCGCAGGTCCACGTCATCGAGAACCACGACAACATAGGATTCGCACGCGCCAACAACCAGGCCCTCGCCCGCTGCGCGGGCGAGGGCCTCCTGCTGCTCAACCCCGACACAATCGTCGAGAGCGACACCTTCGTGCGCTGCGTCAACTTCATGCAGGAGCACCCCGACTGTGGCGGCCTCTGCGTCAAGATGATCGACGGCAAAGGCAACTACCTGCGCGAAAGCAAACGCGGCTTCCCCTCGCCGGCGGCGTCGTTCTACAAGATCGCCGGCCTCGCCCGGCTCTTCCCGCGCTCGCGGCGCTTCGCCGCCTACTACATGGGCCACCTGGACGACAACGAGGTGAACGAGATCGAGATCATGCCGGGCGCCTTCCTCCTGTTCCGCCGCGCGGTGTACAACCAGATCGGTGGCCTCGACGAGAGCTACTTCATGTATGGCGAAGACATCGACTTCTCGTGGCGCATCCGGCTGGCCGGATGGAAGAATTACTACCTGCCCACCACCCGCATCATCCACTACAAGGGCGAGAGCACCAAGAAGGGGTCGATGAACTACGTCTACACCTTCTACAACGCCATGTCGATCTTCGTCAAGCGCTACTTCACAGGCAGCAACGCCCGCCTGTTCAACATGCTGCTGCAT
>CAMNIH010000106.1 GCA_946540365.1 uncultured Bacteroidales bacterium | reverse complement strand
CCGGCCTCGTCGAGGATGGCCTTGATATTCTTGAAGACCTGCTCGGTCTGGGCGGTGATGCCTTCGGGCACCTCCTTGGTGGCGGGGTTGATGGGGATCTGCCCCGAGATGTAGAGCGTGTTGCCCGCTTGGACGGCCTGGCTGTAGGGGCCGATGGCGGCGGGGGCGTTGGGGGTGTTGATGATTTTTTTCATGTTATGTTGCTTTTTTGTTAGTTGCATGAATTTGCAAATTTACGACTTTTTTTTAATATATTTGATTTTGTTCAAAAAAAAAGTTGCAGTCGGCTGATTGTCAGGGGTGTGTGCGCCGGTTGCGACGGGCCGGAACCGGGGTCTGCCGCGCTTGCCGAGGGGCCGGTTGAGCGTAATTGCCACCCCTCGCCCCATGCGGGAGGGCATCCTCCGGCGAGGGGTCAGGGCAGGGATGACTCTACCTTTTCTTCAGTCGTTCTTCAGTCGTTCTTCAGTCGTTCTTCAGTGATCACTGAAGAACGACTGAAGAACGACTGAAGAACGACTGAAGAAATGGTAGACTTGACTGGGTGTGGAGTGGGAGTCGGATGGGGGCGGGGCGGGGTGGCAAAACAGGCTGTGCGGCCCCTGCCGCGGTGCGCGACGGGGGCGCTGCGGTGCGAATGCGGTCGGCGTATTCCGCTATAAATCAATGATGAAGAAAATAGTCGGAATTTTTTTTTCGTCATATCTCATTTTTTTTATACATTTGCATTCCAAATGCGGACTGTGTCCAGAACAAAAAACAACTTGTTATGCGTACCATGAAACGCCTGATGATTGCCCTGTTGGCCTGCACCCTGGTGCTGGGTGTGGCGCCCGATGTGCAGGCGCAGACCAAGAAGAAAACGGCCAAAACGACCAAAACCACCAAGGGTGGCAAGAAAAAGAAAAGCGGCACCACAAAAGAGGCTGCGCCGAAACCCGTCGAGCCCAGCGTCATCGAGCTGCCGATGAGTTCGAGCGACTGTCTGTTCGCCATTCCGCTGACGCTCGACAAGCCCTACGGCCCCACGACCGCCCCCGACGGCAGCGGCCGCATGATGGAGGTGGTGGCCGACAAGGCGCACCCCAACCTGTTCGAGCGCGAGCACAACTCGGTGTGGTACAAGGTGGCAATCCCCTACAACGGCAATCTGGTCATCGACATCGTGCAGGAAGACATCTGGGACGACTACGACTTCCTGGTCTACAAGAACACGGGTCAGTACTTCTCCAACCACGTGATGCTCAACAAGGTGCTGCCCGTGGCTGTCAACCTGGGAGCGGTGGACAGCGCCACGCTGGCCGAGGCGGCTCGCAACCCCAAGGCCGCAGCCAAGACGGCTGTCAAGAACACCAAGAAATCCGAGAGTGAGGAGCCCGTCATCGACCTGCCGCCGGCCCCCGTGGCCACCATCGGCATGAACCCCGACGCCACCGCCAAGATGCTCACCAAGAAGCAGAAAGGCGGCTTCATCAAATCCATCCCCGTCCGCATGGGTGAGGAGTACTACATCGTGCTTGACAACTGCGCCCCCAACGGCAAAGGCCACACCATTCGCGTCAGCATCCAGGTCGATGCCTACGAGCCGCTGGTGCTCTTCTACGACAAAAAAGGCAAGCGCTATGTCGACGTGGACCTGATGATCCTCGAGAAGGGCGGTCAGGGCGGCGAGCGCCCCGTGATCCGCAATGAGCACTACCGTGGCGGACGGGTCAAGTTCGTGCCCGGCTTCAGCTACACCCTCTATGCCAAACGCGAGGGCTACTTCTCGGTCTTCCGCGAGTTCAACGCCCAAGACCTCATGATGCGCGACACCATCATGCTCTACCAGATGGAGCGCACCGAGCGCGGCTCGAGCTTCCAGATCAAGGACGTCTACTTCGAGGACGGCGAGGCCAAGCTCATCGCCGGCTACGACACGGTGCTGATGAACTATGTGGCCATGTTCCGCAACCATCCCGACGTGACCTTCCTCGTGAAGGGCTACGTGCAGAGCTACGGCGTGGATGCCGAGGCCGACATGCTGCTCTCGCTCGAGCGCGCCAAGACCGTCAAGGAGTACTTCGTCAACCACGGCATCGACGCCAAGCGCATCACCACCGCGGGCATGACCAAGAACGAGATCAAGCGTGCCGCCGCCGCGGCCCTCGACAAGGGGGGCTCGTTCAGCGGCATCCGCGTGGAGCTGATCATCACCGGAAAGACGACGGACAAGTAAGGTTTTAGAGTTTTAGAGCTGTAGAGTTTTAGAGCCGTAGAGACGCGGCGTGCCGCGTCTGCAATTAAAAGGTTTAAGGTTTTAGAGCATTAGAGTTGTAGAGTTTTAGAGCCGTAGAGACGCGGCGTGCCGCGTCTGCAATTAAAAAGGTTTAAGAGTTTTAGAGCATTAGAGCTGTAGAGTTTTAGAGGATTAAACGTTATATTGCGATAGACTATTCTTCAATAAAAGATAGTACCCAATGAGAATCAAGATTGCTATGCTGCTGGCGTTTCTGTCGGCAGCTTTTTTGTCACAGGGACAGACCGATTGGAGCCGCTTCGACCACCTGATGGCCGACGGCTCGTACAAGAGCGCCTACGCCATGGCCGAAGGCGTGTATAACAAGTGTAAGACGGAAAGCGGAAAGAGCGGCGAGGCGCTGCTGGCGGCGTACAACATGACGCAGGCGGCGGCCAACTACCAGGAGGATGTGCGCGACAGCGCCGAGGCGCGCTACCGCTCGTTGCTGCCGCTGCTGGCTCCGCTGGAGAAAGCCCTCTGCCATGCTTTCCTCGGCGAGTACGACTCGGCGTTGGCCTACAGCGAGGTGCTGCAAGCCACTCCGGTGGAGAAGATAAAGCACTTCTGCGACGGCGGCCGGGGTGAGAACATGACCCCAACGGCCTACGACGTGGTGGTCGTTCAGATGCAGGGCAATTACCAACTGAAACCACAACGACGTGTGGAACTGCAGCAAATGCTGGTGGCTTTCCATGCCCAGGACAAGGACGACGGCCTGCGCATCTGGCACGACCTGCGCCTGCTCGATATCATGTCAGAGGTTCCCAACCGGCATATCGACCTGCCGACCATCCAGTCATACATCAATAAGTATCGCGGCACCGCCAGCCGACGGATTACTGGATTTTACTACAAAGTCGCTGAACTTTGCAACCGTCAGGGAGACTATGTGCAGGCCGTGCGCTACTGCGACACCGCTATCAGCCTCTTCCCCAAGAGCGAAGGGGGCGTGGAGTGCGCCGGATTGCGGGCTGACATATTGGCCAAGCGCGTCTGGCTCGAAGGGCAAGGCCTGACGGTGATGCCCGGTGTGGCGTCGCCCCAGCGGGTGCGCTACCGCAACCTCACGCAGCTGTGGTTCCGAGTGGTGCCCTACATCGAGAACTACCGCTGGGATTCGAGGAGCAAGGCGCAGATGCTGCGGGCAAAGTCCATCGAAGAGTGGAGCCTGACGCTGGTCTGCAACGACAGTCACCGCTACGAGGAGGCCTACTTCGCCATGCCGGCCCTCAAGGCCGGGCGCTACCTGCTGATGGTGTCGCCGTCGGAGGATTTCCGCAAGGAGGGCTTCATGGCCTACGAGGTGCACTGCACCGATATGGTGCATGTGGGACTCGGCAACGGCAACGACCTGCTCGTCGACCGCCGCAGCGGCAAACCCATCGTGGGACAGGAGGTGCGGCTGGAGCACCAGCCAGGCAATTCCAATCTCAGGAAGGTGCTGAGCACCACGCACACCGATGCCGAAGGCCGCTTCCGTTTCGACTACAGCGGTGTGCAGCGATGGAGCGACTACCTCGTCATCGAGCGCGATGGCTACCGCCTGCTGAAGAACTACTATAGCAATAGGGCAAGCGACTATACCGACAGCAACCTGCAGTGTGAGCTGCGGGTCGACCGGCCCATCTACCGGCCGGGCGACACCGTGCACGCTGCCGCGCTGGCCTACCATAGCGACGGCCGTGACGGCATGGTGGCCACGGGTTGCCGCCTGCGCCTGGTGCTTAGCGATCCCAACGGTCAGCAGGTGGCCGAGGACAGCGTGCTGACCGACGACTACGGTGTGGCGGCGACCGCCTTCGTCCTGCCTACCGACCGTATCGCCGGGCAGTACGCATTGTGGATCTACAACGGTCAGCGGCGTGTGTGTGCCGAGTGGCTGCGCGTCGAGGAATACAAGCAGCCGCGCTTCATGGTCAGCGTCAACCTCGCCGAGGGACAGGGAGCACCGGCCTTCGGCAAGGAGTGCACGGTGCAGGGGATGGCCACGGCCTACAGCGGCGTGCCCGTGGGGGGCGCCCGTGTGCAGTATAAGGTCAGCCGCTCGCGCCTGCATTATTGGGGATGGCGGAATTGGAATTATGAATACGACCCACAGGTGACCGAGGGCGAGGTGACCGCTGCCGCCGATGGCTCGTTCAGCATCAGCTTCGTGCCCGAGGTGGACAGCACCGTCGAGCTCGACAGCAGCACCGCCTTCCGCTACACCGTGCATGTCGATGTCACCGACCTCAACGGCGAGAGCCACGAAGCCAGCACCAGTATGCGTGTGGGCTTCCGCAACACCTTCATCGGGTTGGAGCAGGACGCCCTCGAATACCGCGAGTTGCCGAGGCTCGACCTGCACCTGCGGGACATCAACGACCGTCCGCTGCAGGGCAGCATGCACGTCAAGGTGGAGCGTCTGCAGCGCCCGACGCAGCCGTTGCTGGTGCATGACGCTATGGTGGCATACAAGGTACACCACACGATGAGCAAAGAGGAGTGGCGCCGCCTGTTCCCGCTCTATGCCTACGATACTTCTGATGTACTGTCTTCGAGCTGGCCGGTGGCGCAGACTGTCGTGGAGGGTGAGTGGAAGGTGGACGGCGATGAGCGCATCGACCTGCCGCAGCTTATCTCGGGTTACTACCGCATCACGGCCACCACCCAGGGCGCCGAGCCTCTGGAGCATACCCTCTGCCTGACGCGCAAGGACGCCCGCCGCGTGCAGAGCGGCAGGCTTCTCTGGCATGACCTCGACAAGCGCCGTGCTGAGGTGGGGGAGAGGGTGACACTGCAGTTCGGCTCCGCTTTCGCGGGCACGCAGATATATTATATGCTACGCGTAGGTAAGGAAGACCGCGTGTTCCGTCGCGTGGATTGCCGCGACGACGCCATCCATACCGAATACATCGACGTGGACAGCTCGATGCTCGGTGGCTTCCAGGTGGAACTCTTCACCGTCCGCGAAGGCATCGTGGAGCAATGGAACGAGACCATCGAGGTGCCCTTCAGCCACAAGGAGCTGAAGGTGGCAATCAGCACTTTCCGCGACAAGTTGCTGCCCGGCGAGCAGGAGGAGTGGACGATAAAGGTTGGAGGTCGGAAGTCGGAGGTCGGAAGCTCAGACCTCATACCTCAGACCTCCGCCCTTATATTGACCATGTACGACGACGCACTGAACAGCTACGGTGGCTCCGGCTGGGGCTTCTGGCCGTGGCAGCGCAACAGCTCGGCGCGGATGGACTACGATCGCATCGGGGACAATGGCTATCCCGCCGACTGGCTGGTGCACGCCACCCGACCGGGCTACAGCGGCACCTACCCCATCGTGTGGACCCTCGTCGAGGCCTTGCCGTACTATAACCGCTGGCGCAGCGGCCGCATCATGTACAAGACCGCCGCAGCGCGCAACAGTGCCGCCGTGGAACTGGCCGTGGAGGAGGACGATGCCGTAGTCGAAGAGAGCGCCACGGCGCGCGGCGAGAGTGGCATGGTGACCATACAAGCCTCGATGAGCGATGAGGTGGAGGAGATGGTGATTCAAACTGCCGAGGAGGAACCTGTCGCCGTAGGCGGAGTCGGCTACAGCGACGGCGGCGCGCAGCCCGAGGTGCAGGTGCGCACCAACCTCAATACGTTGGCCTTCTTCGCCGCCGACGTGCGCACCGACAGCACTGGCACTGCCACCT
>CAMNIH010000105.1 GCA_946540365.1 uncultured Bacteroidales bacterium | reverse complement strand
GTGGCCTTTGCCGAGGCGATTAACGCTGCCGTCGACGAAGACACTCTCCATCCGGGCATGTATGCCGACTATGGCGTGGCGCTGGCCCTCATGGGGCGCGACGGGATGGCCTGTCGCATGTTCAACGCCGAGATGCGTGCCTTCCCCGAGAGCCGTGGCCTGGTGACGCGGCTGAAACAGAGGATGATCCCCGAGCTGATGGGCGACACGCTGGCGCCGCTGCGCGAGCGGGTCGACATCAACCAACTGATGAGTTGGGGCTACGACTCCGTCGCCGCCCTGCGGCCCCTGACGCACGTCGCCGCCATCGTCGACAGCTCGGACACCGCCTGGCTGCAGCGACAGACGCCGGTGGATTCCGTGCAACGCGACATCCGCCTGACGGCGAATCAGAAGCGCGAGCTGCTGGCCCAGCAGCAGATGGAGGCCGCCCTCGCCCGCCAAGCCCATGCCGACTCGATCGCCGCCGCCAAGCAGGCCAAGATAGACGCCCGCAAGCAGGCCAAGGTCGAGAAAGAAAAGGCCAAGAAACAGAAGGAGAAGGACCGCAAGAAGGCCGTGAAGGAGAAGAAGAAACTGGCCAAACAGAAGCAGAAGGAGCGTGCGAAAGCCGCCGAGGAGAGAAAACACCAGCAGGCTGAGGCCAAGAAGCAGAAACAGAAGAGCAAGCAAGACAAAGGAGGCAACGCATGAGAACAAAGATCACCCCCCTGCTGATGCTCGCCGTGTTCGCCCTGGCCGGCTGCAAGGGCGAGAAGAAGATGGTGCAGTACAGCGAGCTGTACCAGGAGCGTCCTGCCACGGTGTATGTCGCCCCGATCAACGACCGGTCGGAGCGCCGTGCGGTGCGTGCCATCGAGGACTCTGTCTACAACGCGGCGGTGAATACCGCCACCAAGCAGCTCTATCTGACGGCGTCGGATCCGCTGGTGTACAACGGCTACTATGTGTTGGGGCCGATGGCGTCGGCTCAGCTGGCTGCCAGCGACAGCCGCACCTTCAAGCAGTTGCGCAACGAGAATATCAACGACTACTATACCGACCTCGGCATCGACGCCATCCTGATGATGACGGTCACCCGCTGGAGCTCGACCTTCAACACCTGGACTGTCGAGGTGGAGTACACCATGCGTTCCACCCGCACCGGCAGCGAGGTGCTGCACACGGTGGTGTGTGCCACCAAGATGTTGCGCACCGATTTCAAGGGCAATCCCATTCCCCTGCGTGAGGACGAGGAGTTTGCCAAGCGCTATGGCTGCGACCTTGAGACCGCCCAGCGTTGCCGCCTGGTGGAGGTGCTGAACCAGTTTGTCCTGTCCGACCTTCCGACGGGCAGCCGTGTGCGCGAGTACAGTCTGGAGCGCTTCATACCCTCGCATGCCGAGTATTACAACTTGAATATTAACCCCGACGGCAGTGTGATGATTGTGCCAAGCGATGACGTGGAATGATGACGATGAAGATTGAAGTGTCGCTTACGCCTGCGCTGTACGCCTTCCGTACCATCAAGAGCCACCATGCCACGGTGGCCATCGATGTGCTGAGGGCCACCACGGCCGTCTGTGCCGCTTTCCAGGCCGGCTGCCGTTCCATCGTGCCGCTCGACACCTTGGAGGGGATCGACCGCTACCGCGAGACGGGCTGTGCCATCGCCGCCGAACGCAACGGCTCCAAGGTGGGGGATGCCGAGTACGGCAACTCGCCGACCGAGTACCTGCGGCATGACATGCGCGGCGTCCGACTGGCCTACAGCACCACCAACGGCACGGTGAGCATCCTGCGTTCGTCGGACGCCGACGTGTCGCTGGTAGGCAGTTTTGCCAACCTCACGGCTCTGACCGAGCGGCTGCGCAGCATGCGCATGGACACGGTGCTGCTCTGCTCGGGTTGGAAGAATGATTTTTGCATCGAGGACACCCTCGTGGCCGGTGCCGTTATCGAACGCCTGTCCGACGTGGCCGAAGCCTATGGCGATGCGGCCTGCATGGCGTTGTCGATGTGGCAGATGGCCAAGGATGATGTGGCCGCATACTGTCGGCGGGCCAGCCATGTGCATCGCCTGCAGGGCCTGGGCGCATCGGCCGACGTGGAGTTCGCGTTCCGCCAGGACACATGCCCCGTGGTACCCACCCTTAAAGACGGACTGCTGACCCTATGAAGCATCTCCTGGCCATAATGATGCTCTTGCTTCCGTTGACGCTGCATGCCCAGCGCGACACGCTCCGCCCACGGGTGGAGCCGCTACTGGGCGCCGCCCTCTTTTCGGGCGGGGCGCTGGTGTCGCTGCGTCCCGAGCTGCATCGATACGAGGTCTCGCTCCACAACGACCTCGGGTTGGCGCAGGTGCCAAGGCAACCCTTCGATGATGTCTTGCAGTTTATGCCGATCGCCGCACCGTTGGTGTTGAACCTGGCGGGGCTGGAGAGTGAGCATAACTTCGGCCAGATAGCGCTGCTGTCCGCCACGGCCACTTTCATCGGCATGGCAGCTGTGGAGAGTGTCAAATACTTATACCATGTCGAACGCCCCGACGGATCGGCATGCAACAGCTTCCCCAGCGGCCATACCTTCATGGCCTTCACCGGCGCCGACATCCTGCGGCGTGAGTACGGGCGGCGCTATCCGTGGCTGCCATACGTCGGCTACGGCGTCGCCGCTGTGGTGGGCGCCATGCGGGTCTACAACAGCCGCCATTGGCCGAGCGACGTGTTGGCCGGTGCCGGTGTGGCGCTGCTCTCGGTCAGTTTCACTTATTGGTTGTACAATAAAAATATTCCATCAAACTATGATAAAGACAAACAACATTAAAGGCGACATCTTCGGCGGTGTGACCGCCGGTATCGTCGCCCTGCCGCTGGCTCTGGCTTTCGGCATACAGGCCTTCAGTGGTATCGATAACCCTGAGGCGGCTTCGATGGGCGCCTACGCCGGACTGGTGGGTGCCACCCTGCTCGGTTTCTTCGCCGCCCTCTTCGGCGGCACGCACAGCCAGATCAGCGGCCCCACAGGTCCCATGACGGTCATCACCGCCACCCTTGTCAGCGGTGCCTTCGCCTCCAGTTCCGGCAGCATCTCGTCGGTGCTGGTCAGCATGGCCCTGGCGGCACTCTTCTGCGGCCTGTTCCAGATACTCTTCGGACTCATCAAGCTGGGCAAATATGTGCGCTACATCCCTTACCCTGTGCTGAGCGGTTTCATGAGCGGTATCGGTGTCATCATCATCCTGCAGCAGCTCTATCCGTTGGTCGGACAGAGCGGCAGCGGCTCGATGGTTGACTTGCTGACCGGGCTCCCCGCCGCCGTCGGGCACCTCTCGCTGACGGCCCTCCTGCTGGGCCTCGGCACTGTGGCCATCATCTACCTTTTCCCGCTCGTCACCAAGAAGGTGCCCTCCACCCTGGTGGCCCTGATCGTGATGACCGTGGTGTCGCTCTTCCTCGACATGCCCGAAGGCTCCACCATCGGCAAGATCCCCTCGGGTCTGCCGGTGCCCTTCTTCGCCAACAGCAAGGTGTCGCTTGCCGGCCTCGATTGGATGACCATCCTGAAGGCATCCATCATCCCTGGCCTCACCCTTGCCGGCTTAGGCAGCATCGACACGCTGCTCACCTCGGTGGTGGCCGACAATATCACCAAGACCAAACACAATTCCAACCGCGAGTTGATAGGGCAGGGCATAGGCAATGCCATCGCAGGTCTCTTCTGCGGTCTGCCCGGTGCCGGCGCCACCATGCGCACGGTGGTCAACGTCAAGAGCGGTGGCCGCACCCAGCTCTCCGGCATGGTGCATGCCCTGCTGCTGCTGGCCGTTCTGCTCGGTCTCGGCTCGCTGGTGCAATACGTGCCGCTGTCGGTGCTGGCGGGTATCCTGATCACCGTCGGTTGGGGCATCATCGACTTCAAGGGCTTCAAGGATCTTCTCAACATCCCGCGTGCCGACGCCGTGGTGCTCGTCGTGGTCTTCCTCGTCACCGTCTTTGTCGACCTGCTGACGGCCGTGGGTATCGGCATGGTCATTGCCTGCGTGCTCTTCATGAAACGCGCCTCCGACCTCGTCGAGGGTGGCTACAGCTCGTCGGTCATGACCGACAGCGACCTGCACCGTGGCCTGCCGGCGCCGCCGCAGCCCAACTTCGACAAGAGCCTCCCTTGGAACGACGAGGGCGGCATCACCGACGAGATGCGCCAGCATATCTACATCCAGCGTCTGAACGGCCCCATCTTCTTCGGCTCCATTACCAAGTTCAAGGAGGTGATGTCCGACGTGCCGGACGATGTCAAGATCGTCATCATCCGCATGCGCCTCGTCTCCTTCATGGATCAGAGCGGCCTCTACGCCATGGAGGAAGCCATCAAGGATCTGCAGGCCCGCGGCATCGAGGTGCTGATGACCATCATCCAGCCGCAGCCCATGTACATGCTCACCAAGATGAAGGTCATTCCCGAAGTGGTTCCCGAGGAGCACACATTCCCCACCTTCGAAGCATGTACTGAATACTTACAGAAACAATTAGAAAAAAAATAATATCATGGGAAGAGCATTTGAATACCGTAAAGCCCGCAAGCTGAAACGTTGGGGCCACATGGCCCGCACCTTTACCAAGATCGGAAAGGAGATCGAACTGGCCGTCATCGCCGGCGGACCCGACCCGTCGAGCAACCTGCGTCTGCGCCTGCTGATGCAGACCGCCAAGAGCGAGTCGATGCCCAAGGAGAATGTGGAACGCGCCATCAAGCGTGCCACCGAGAAGGACAAGTCGGCCTACAAAGAGGTTGTCTATGACGGCAAGGGGCCTCACGGCACCGCCTTCGTTGTCGAGACAGCCACCGACAACCCCACGCGCACCGTGGCCAACATCCGCGCCGCCTTCGTGCGCGGCAAGGGCGAACTGGGCACCATGGGCATGAACGACTTCCTTTTCGAGCGCAAGTGCTCTTTCGTCGTCGCCTGGCGCGACGACATCGACATGGACGAGCTGGAGCTTGAGCTGATCGACTGCGACATCGACGAGGTGTTCCGCGACGAGGATGAAATCCTGATCTATGCCGACTTCAAGAACTATGGCCCCATCTCGAAATTCCTCGAGGACAAGGGCCTTGAGATCAAGAGTTTCAAGTTCGAACGCATCCCGCTCACCATGCGCGAACTCAGCCCCGAGGAGCAGGAGGACGTCAACGGTCTGATCGAACGGCTCGAGGCCGACGACGACGTGGTCAACGTCTTCCACAATATGGCGTAACCGCTAACTTATAATCTTCTACCCAGTTTGGCGACCATCCCGCTCTTCCAGGCGGGGTAGTCGCCTTGCTGTATGTGGCGGCGGGCCTCGCCGACGAGCCAGAGGTAGAACTTCAGGTTGATGATCGAGCAGATCTGCAACCCCAGTATCTCTTCGGCGCGGATGAGGTGGTGCAGGTAGGCGAGGGTGTAGTCGAGATAGACGGGCTCGAAGCAGTTTTCCCACTTCTTGTTCTTGATGTTGATGGTGCCCTCGGCGGTGAAGAGCAGTCCGTTGCGGCCGTTGCGGGTGGGCATGACGCAGTCGAACATGTCCACGCCGCGCTCGATGGCTTCCAACAGGTTCTGCGGGGTGCCGACGCCCATCAGGTAGCGCGGCCTGTCCTTGGGCAGGATGGCGTTGACTACCTCGATCATTTCGTACATCTTCTCGGTGGGTTCACCCACGGCCAGACCACCGATGGCGCAACCCTCGGGCTCCTTGCTGGCGATATATTCGGCCGAGATGCGGCGCAGGTCGGCATATTGGCAACCTTGCACGATGGGGAACAGCGCCTGGTGGTGCCCGTAGAGGGGCTCCGTGGCGTTGAATCGGTCGATGCAGCGGTCCAGCCAGCGGTGCGTCAGCTCCATGCTTTTCTTGGCGTATCGGTAGTCGGCGTCGCCGGGGCAGCACTCGTCGAGGACCATCATGATGTCGGCACCTATCACGCGCTGTATATCCATCACGTTTTCGGGTGTGAAGAGGTGTTTGCTGCCGT
>CAMNIH010000104.1 GCA_946540365.1 uncultured Bacteroidales bacterium | reverse complement strand
TGGTGGTCATACGGAGAATGTCGCGGCGCACCTGCGTCGCAATCTGCTGAAGTTCTTGTGTGGTTTTCATTATTGTTGTGTTTATCTTTGTTTATTCATTCTTCCAGTTCATGAATCAGGTCTGATAGAACATAATCATCACTCTGCAATTGCAGTCCGCTGTCTTGATTGACCAACAGACTGTAGGTACGAGAATTATATAAAATATCAAGCGCACGCTCGATATCTACATCCAGTCTCTCGGCCAGCATCGCAGCGATACGGCCCTCTTTGCGCCATAGTACTTGGTCCCTCATTGTTGTCCTCCTTCCGTATTGACAGGGAGTGCTTTATCGAATCGCAGACACCTGTCAACGATGGCTTGACTGCGTATACACATCTGATGTGTCGGTTTTGCAAAGCGTAATTGTCCAATGGCTTGATCAGCAGTCATACGTCCGGCGAAATAATCCTCTACCGTGTCGATCACCTGATCGTTGGCCACTCCGCCTTCGATGATGTCGTAGTCCTTCCATGGCGCTTCACCGCGGCGGCTGCCGACGACGAAATCAAGCCATTCGCGATCGTAACGATCCAGACATAACCTCCGGACATCGCCCTGTAACATTGCTTCGTCAAAGTCATAACAACTTATTGTCGGCGTATCGACAGCACGAATAACACATACCCGTTTGGCCCATCGTTCGGCCTGTTCAACCAACTTTGTCAAGTAAAAACCTGGACCAAAATCCAATTCACGTCGGCCAACACCCGTGAGCGGTGCCGGAATACTGACATAAGAGCCGTGATAGAGTCGTATCATTGGCGCCCTCCTTCCCGTGCTTCCCAGTTATTCAGCGCCTCTTGCACATTCCACACAACCCCGTCAATACTCTCTGTGTGCAATGTGTCGTAGCAGTCAAGCAGCAACCGCCTCACAAGACCGTAACGCTTCAGGCGGTTAAACAGTTCAGTGGCAGAGATCCCCATGCGTTGTGCTGTAGCACCGACCGCCAGTGTGGCAAACTGCGTCTGCTTGACATCTACTGTCGTTTTCATTATTGTTGTGTTTTATTTTGTTTCAGTTTGAAGACGTACAGGCGGGAGTTCTGGTCGACGGCGAAGAGTTCGTTGCCGTGGCGGGTGACGCTGACGGCCAGGGTGTTCTCGTCCCAGTCGTGGATGGTGCCGGTGCCACGGTCACCCTGCATGGTGACATGGCCCCAGACGCGCCCCTGGGCGCCCTCGGTCTCGACGTAGAGGGTCTCGGCCTTGCCGTCGTTCCTGGCCGGAGCCGCCGCGCGTTTCGGCGTCGCCGGACGGGCGGCAGCGGCAGCCGGTTTGGCAGCCGGCTGGGCCTTGCGCAGCACGGGCACCAGCTCCACGTCGGCCTGTGGCTGTTCGTCATCGGGCGCGGCGGTGACCACCATCGGCATCGTGTCGGCACCCTCGGCACCGCTCTGTTTGCAACCGGCAAAGGCGGCAAGCACCAGCATGGCGCTCACCGCAAAGGTTATTCTTTTCATATTCAGCATTGTATTTTCAGTTTTCATTTCCATTGGTTCCAATCGAATGCCGCCTCGGCCTCCTCGGGCAGCAGCGGGAAGAGGTTGCGTCCCACGAGGGCCTCGACCTCGTCGACCGACACGGCGTAGCGGCGCGGCGCGCCGTCCTGGGGCGTGTTCTCGACCACGAAGGCCACCGTCTGCCAGCCGCCGCTGGTATTGACCGCCAGGGCCTTGAAGAAGCGGTCGGGCACATGCACGCCGGCGGCCCCGATGGTGCGGTGGGGCGTGCTGTCGAAGACAGGGCCACAGACCACATACACAGCGCCGTGGCGCAGCGCCAGCCGCCGCGTGTGCTCCTCGATCTTGCGCCAGGCCTGGGCGTTCATCTCCCTGTTCTGGGGGCAGATGTTGGTGAAATAGTCACTCTCGGTCATCGCCTGGCAGCTCCACTTCATATCGGCATGGGGGGCCATGTGGCCCTTGTCCCAGCCGCTGTTGCTGTAGTCCTCGCGGCTGGCCTTGGGGAACGCCACGTCAGGGTCGCGGCTGAACTGGCGCCCCTGCTCGTTGGTGCCGCGGCATTCGTCGGCCGTCAGCTCCCAGGCCACCCAGTCGGGCACCAGGGTCAGGTGGTTGTAGGAGGCCGTGTAGCCGAGATGCACCACGATGTCCTCCGTGGCGTCGTAGGCCGGCAGCTCCACGCCGTCGGGCACCGTGTCGGCCACGGCGCCGCGCTGGGGCGGCACCGACGCACAGGTGGACAGCAGCAGGCAGAGTATGAACAACAGCTTCATGGCTACAACTCCACCTCCTCACGGAATGTTGGCACGCTGACGCTCTTCCAGCCCACCTTGAGCAGCGTCTCGGCGAAGTGCTGCTGCGTCTCCTCCTCGCCGTGGACGATGAAGATGTGCTTCAGCTTGCGCTTGTCCTGGCAGCCGATGTAGCGAATCATCTCCGAGTAGTCGCCGTGGCCGGAGAGCGACTCGATGCGGCGCAGCTCGGCGCGCACCTTGTGGCGCTGGCCGAAGATGGAGACCTCCTCGTCGCCGCGCATGATCTTGGCGCCCAGGGTCGAAGGCTCGCAGTAGCCCACGCAGAGGATCGTCGTGGAGGGATCGTCGATATGGTTGGCCAGGTGGTGCTTCACGCGGCCGGCCTCCATCATGCCGCTGGCGGCGATGATCACGCAGGGTTTGTGGCGTATGTTGAGCTGCTTGCTCTCCATGACGCTCTGGATGTAGTGCAACCGGTTGAACCCGAAGGGGTCGGGGTCGTTCTGGCAGTAGTCGGCGATGCTCTGGTTGAAGCACTCGGTGTGCAGCCGCATGATGTTGGTGGCGCTGATACTCAGCGGGCTGTCGACGAAGACGTCGATGTCCGGCAGCAGCTTGGCGTTCTCCAAGCGGTCGAGGGCGTAGATGATCTCCTGGGCTCGGCCGATGGCGAAGCTGGGGATGATCAGCTTGCCCTTCTTCTTGGTGCAGGTGTCGAGCACGGCCATCAGCAGCTCCTGCTCGGCGTCCTGCAGACTCTCGTGCAGGCGGTCGCCGTAGGTCGACTCCATGATGAGGTAGTCCACCTGCGGGAAGGGCTCGGGGTCTTTGAGGATCTGCTTGTCGTAGCGGCCGATGTCGCCCGTGAAGCCGAGGCGTATCTTGCGGCGGCCGTCCTTGATCTCGAGGTAGACCAGCGCCGAGCCGAGGATGTGGCCCGCGTCGAAGAACTCCACCGTCACCTCGCCCTCGATGTTGAATTTCTTGTGGTAGGGCACGCTGATGAAGCAGCTCATGCAGGCCTGGGCGTCCTTCTCGTCGTAGATGGGCTCGACGGGTTCGAGGCCCTGCGCCTTGCGCTTCTTGTTGAAGGTCTGCGTGTCCTGCTCCTGGATGCGGCCGGCGTCGGCCAGCATGATGGCGCAGAGGTCGCGCGTGGCCGGCGTGCAGAGCACCGTGCCGCGGAAACCGAGCTTGTAGATAAACGGGATCAGACCCGAATGGTCGATATGGGCGTGGCTGAGGATGAGATAGTCGATCTCGGCAGGGTCGAACCCCAGGTCGCGGTTCATGGCGTCGGTCTCCAGGCCCTTGCCTTGGTACATGCCGCAATCGAGCAGTATTTTCAAGCCACTCTTGGTGGTAATCAGGTGTTTGCTTCCGGTCACCTCGCGGGTGGCCCCCATGAATTGCAATTTCATCTTCTTCGGTTGTTAAACGTCGGACAATCACCGTGTCCGATAAAATAATAATACATTACGAACGCGAAAGCGCCCATTTTATTGCATGCCGACATGAAAGTTATCAACATTGCCGCCCGCCCCTCCCCTTCCACCCCCTGGACAACACCCGGTCAGGTCTACCTTTTCTTCAGTCGTTCTTCAGTCGTTCTTCAGTCGTTCTTCAGTGATCACTGAAGAACGACTGAAGAACGACTGAAGAACGACTGAAGAAAACCTTGAGTCATATACTCCCTGACCATGATCTGAGCGGTGGCACCGGCAACGTGGACGCGGGGTGAAGAAGCGCATTTTTTTCTCACAACCGGATTTTTTTCTTATCTTTGCATTTTCATCTCTCGGACAGGGAGATGTATATGGTATTGCAAATCAAAGGATAGAAACAAGAATCATACAGCACGATGGACAAAAAATCGATCATAGGACTGGTACTTATCTTCGCCATTTTCGTGGGTTACATGTTCTGGGTGGCCCCGTCGAAGGAGGAAATTGCCGAGCGTCAGCGGGTCTACGACTCGACGGTGGCAGCCAACCTGGAGGCCCAGCGGATGGCCGACTCGATCGCCGCCGCCCAGGCGCACCGCGACAGCCTGGCCGCCGCGGGCGACAGCACGGCCCTCACCCTCGGCTCGGGCCGTCGTGTGGCCGACATGGGCGTCTTCAACAGCGCCGCCCAGGGCGACGTGCGCAGCTTCACCATGAACAACCGCCTGATGACCGTGGAATTCAACACCCTCGGCGCCCGCGTGGACAAGGTGGTGCTGGCCGACTACCAGACCTACGACAGCAACGAGCTGGTGCTCATCACCCCCTCGGAGGACAATATGAACCTCGTCTTCTCGACCGAGGACAACCGTGTGGTGAACACCAAAGACCTGGTCTTCAAGCCCTACCTTCACGGTGAGCCGGCGAGCGCCTACGACTGGACTGTCGAGGAGGGCGACTCGCTCGAAGTCAGCTTCCGCGCCGATGTGGCCGACAGCGTCAATCCCGGCTACCTCGAGTTCGTCTACACCATGCACGGCGACAGCTACGAGGTGGGCTTCGACATCAACTTCGTGAACCTCAGCGAGGTGGTGCGCAACACGCCCTACATGGACTTCCACTGGCAGAACCGCATGCTGCGCCAGGAGAAGGTGAACAGCGGCAGCCGCGGCAAGAGCAACCGCAACAGCGACCGCGAGCGCTACTACAGCAGCATATATTATAAAGGACCGAAGGAGAAGAACCCCAACAACGTGGGCATGGGTCAGGACAAGCAGAAGCAGGTGAAGACCAACCTCGACTGGGTGGCCTTCAAGGACCAGTACTTCGCCGCCATCATCAATGCCGAGGGCGGGGTGCCCTTCGAGAACGCCGACCTGACCGTGGCCACCGACAAGCGCGACACGTCGCACAACTACCTGGCCCACATGGAGGCCGTCGTCGGGCTGCCCTACGACCAGCAGAGCGGCCAGATGCAGATGAGCTTCTACTACGGCCCCACCAAGCTGCGCGACCTGCGTGCCATGCACCGCGGCTACGACCGCATGCTGCCCCTCGGATGGACCATCATCTCGAAGAGCGTCAGCCGCTACCTGATCGTGCCGGTGTTCAACTTCCTGGAGCGCTTCAACTGGAACTACGGCATCATCATCATCGTCTTCACGCTGCTCATCCGCCTGATCCTGCTGCCGCTGGTCTACAAGAGCTACCAAGGCGGCGCCATCATGCGCATCCTGAAGCCCGAGATGGACGCCCTCAACAAGAAATTTCCGCAGCCCGAACAGGCCATGCAGAAGCAGCAGGCCATGATGAACCTGCAGAAGAAGGCGGGCTACAGCCCCATGGCGGGCTGCCTGCCGGTGCTCATCCAGATGCCCTTCCTGACGGCCATGTTCATGTTCTTCCCCATCGCCATCGAGCTGCGCCAGAAGCCGTTCCTGTGGTGCCCCGACCTGTCGAACTACGACTCGATCCTCGACTTCGGCTTCAACATACCGCTCTACGGCGACCACATCTCGCTGTTCTGCCTGCTGATGTTCGGCATGCAGTTCTTCTACACGTGGTACACCATGCGCCAGCAGGCCGGCACGCAGAGCATGCCCGGCATGAAGTTCATGATGTACTTCATGCCCTTCATGATGCTCTTCATCTTCAACAGCCAGAGCGCGGGATTGAACCTGTACTACCTCATCTCGCTGACCTTCACGATGACGGTGATGATACTCATACGCCGCTTCACAAGCGAGAAGAAGGTACGCGCCCGCATGGCGGCCTACGACCAGAAGCACGCCAAAG
>CAMNIH010000103.1 GCA_946540365.1 uncultured Bacteroidales bacterium | reverse complement strand
GTGCCGTCTTGGTTGCCAAGAATCTGTAGCGGAGCCGTCTGGAACATGAACTGAACACCCTCCTCCATGGCGTGGTGTACTTCCTCGCGGCGGGCCGGCATGTCCTGCTCGCCACGGCGGTAGACCACCGTCACCTCGCTGCCCAGACGCAAAGCCGTGCGGGCGGCATCCATGGCCACATTGCCACCACCGACCACGATCACCTTCTTACCCAAATAGATGGGGGTGTCGTACTGTTCATCATAACCATGCATCAGATTGGTTCTGGTCAGCAATTCATTGGCCGAGATGACCCCGATGAGGGTCTCTCCCTCGATTCCCATAAACTTAGGCAATCCGGCGCCGGATGCAATATAAACAGCATCGTACTCCATGTCGTTCATCAACTGGTCGATGGTGATACTCTTGCCTATGATGACGTTGGTGCGTATCTCCACGCCGAGGCGGCGCAGGTTCTCGATCTCGGGTTCGACGACCCGCTGTTTGGGCAGTCGGAATTCAGGAATACCGTATACCAACACGCCACCGGCATGATGAAGCGCCTCAAACACAGTCACCTGATAGCCATGCTTGGCCAGGTCGCCGGCACAGGTGAGGCCCGAGGGGCCGCTGCCGATCACCGCCACCTTGCGTCCCGACGGGTAGCACTGGCTCTGCGGCTTCGACTGGGCGCGGTGGTTGTCGGCCACAAAGCGCTCCAAAGCACCGATAGCGATGGGCTCGTGCTTGGCACCCATCACACAGCTGCCCTCACACTGGGTCTCCTGCGGACAGACGCGACCGCAAACGGCCGGCAGGGCCGAATCGCGGCTGATGGTGATATAGGCCTGGTTGAAGTTTTCTTCCTTGATATTCTGGATAAACTGCGGAATATTGATGCCCACGGGGCATGCCTCGACGCAGCGCGGTTTCTTGCACTGCAGGCATCGGCCGGCCTCGGCCAGCGCCTGCTGCTCGGTGAGGCCGAAGCTCACCTCGTCGAAGTTCTTGGCACGCACAGCGGGATCCTGTTCGGCCGGTTTCTGCCGGGTGGCGGCCAGGGCCTGTTCCACCATCGGAGCCAGGTTGCACTGATGGCCGCTCTCGGCCGTGGCGATGCGGTAGCGGCGTGCATCGGGAGTCTTCAGCTTGCGGGCCGCCTCGTCGAAGTCCACCAAATGGCCGTCGAACTCAGGCCCGTCGACGCAGCAGAACTTCACCTCGTCGCCCACCCTCACACGGCAGGCACCGCACATGCCCGTGCCGTCGACCATCATGCAGTTGAGGCTGACGATGGTGGGCAGATTGTATTTCTTGGTGGTGAGGCTGACGAACTTCATCATCGGCAGGGGGCCGATAGCCACACAGTGTGAGTATTCTATCCCACTTTGGCAGAGCTGGTCCACCTTGGCCGTAACCAACCCTTGTTCACCATAGGAACCGTCGTCGGTCATGATGTGCAGATTGTGACACACGGCACGCAACTCATCCTCGTAGAACAGAAGATCCTTCGACCTTGCACCAATGATGACATCGGTCGGAATGCCATGACGGAAAGCCCATTTCACTTGCGGGAAAACCGGAGCGATACCCACACCGCCAGCCACAAAGAGCAGCCGCTTGAGCTCGCCCTTTTCATGTTTCTCAATCAACTCGCTCGGCCGTCCCAGAGGCCCCACGATCGTGTAGAGGCTGTCGCCTTCCTGCATCGCCGCCAACTGGCGTGTGGTTTCGCCCACCACCTGAAAGACAATGACTATCGACTGCCGTTGATACACGATATCACTGATGGTAAGCGGGATGCGCTCTCCCTTCTCGTTGGGGATTACAATGACGAACTGCCCCGGCTTGCCGCTGAGCGATATCCAAGGTGCGTGTACCTCCATGAGGTAAATCTCGTGGCTATTGAGCAGCCGCTTGCTGATAATCTCGTACATGGCGATTCTGTTTTCTTATGTTGCGGATAACGGACAACACCTGTGTTTTATTGTTCCCGCACTATTATTAAATATGTATAGTCGACCATCGTTCGCAATTCTGTATTCACCGAACAACGAGCGATGATCGACTATCATTGATATTAAGGCAAACCACCTCTTTATTCAGCGAAATACTTATAGAACAGCGGGATGGTCTCAATACCGCGGAAGAACTGCTCAAGAGGATAGTTCTCGTTGGGGGCATGGATGTCGTCGCTGGCGAGTCCGAAGCCCATCAGGATGCTCTTGAGGCCGAGGATCTTCTCGAAACCGGCCACAATGGGGATGCTTCCGCCGCTGCGGGTGGGGATGGGACGTTTGCCGTAGACTTCCTGCATGGCACGTTCGGCAGCCTTGTAGGCCTTCAGCTCGAGCGGAGCCACATAGGCGGCGCCGCCGTGGCAGGGCGTGACCTTGACGGTGACATAGTCGGGCGCCACACTCTCGAAATATTCCTGGAAGAGCTTGGATATCTTCTCGAAATCCTGGTTGGCCACCAGTCGGGTGCTGATCTTGGCGTAGGCCTTGGAGGGGAGAACCGTCTTGGTACCCTCACCCGTATATCCGCCCCAGATACCGCACACGTCGAGACAGGGACGTATACCCGTGCGTTCTTTGGTGGTGAAGCCTTTCTCGCCTTTCAGCGCACGGACGCCGAGTTCACGCTTGTAAGCCTCTTCGTCGAAGGGGGCCTGAGCCATCAGGGCGCGCTCCTCGTCGCTGAGCACCAGCACGTCGTCGTAGAATCCGGGGATAGTGATATGGCCATTCTCGTCGTGCAGGTCGGCAATCATCTTGCAGAGCACATTGATTGGGTTGGCCACGGCGCCGCCGAAGATGCCGGAATGCAAGTCGTGGTTGGCGCCGGTCACTTCGACCTCCCAGTAGCAGAGGCCGCGCAGGCCGCTGGTAATCGAGGGCACGTCGGGGGCGATCATCGAGGTGTCGCTGACGATGATGATGTCGGCACGAAGCAGTTCTTTATTTTTTTTACAGAAGCCGTAGAGCGAACCAGAACCGATCTCCTCCTCGCCCTCAAGCATAAACTTGACATTGCAGGGGAGGTTGCCGGTACGGACCATATACTCGAATGCTTTGGCCTGCATGAAACTCTGTCCCTTGTCGTCGTCGGCGCCACGGGCCCAGATACGGCCGTCCTTGACCACCGGCTCGAAAGGCTGGGTGCGCCACAGTTCGAGCGGAGCGACAGGCATGACATCGTAATGGCCGTAGACAAGCACGGTAGGTTTGGCGGGGTCGATGATCTTCTCTCCATAAACGACGGGGTTGCCCTCGGTGGGCATCACCTCGGCACGGTCGGCACCGGCCTCGAGCAGCAGCTCGCGCCAGCGTTCGGCACAGCGCACCATGTCGGGCTTGTGTTCCTGCTCACTGCTGATGGAGGGAATGCGGATCAGAGAGAAGAGTTCTTCGAGGAAACGGTCCTTGTTTTGTTCGATGTACTGTTTCATAATGAATCTAATTATATTGTATATTTTTTTTCGGCGGCAAAGATACGAAATAAAAACGACATAAACCTCCCGCACGAATGTATTTTTTCGTTCCGGCGCAATAAACAGACTGCTCTTGCGTTAGGGTGGCAATTCAATTTACATTGAATAAGAATGGATAAGTTCAGTTTAGAGACAGCTCCGCAATACGAGCGACACTTCAACGAGAATGGACTCTGGTCCAAGCTGAAGCACGTGGCAGCCACGGTGGGTGCCAAGGTGCTCTACCCTGCCCTGCAACTTTATTTCCTGCTGCAGTCGAAGACGGTTCCGACCAAGGCCAAGACCCTCATCATCGGAGCACTGGGATACTTGATCCTGCCGGCCGACCTGGTGCCGGACTTCATCCCTGCGCTGGGGTTCACCGACGACCTGACCGCCCTCATGGTGGCCCTGCGCACCCTGAACCGATACATCACCCCCGACATCAGCCAGCAGGCCAAGGAACAGACCGACAAACTTCTGAAACAATGAAACACCTCTTCGCCACCGTCGCGGCCCTGCTATTGTGCGTGACCGCTGTTGCACAAGTCCCTCTCGTCCCCGCACACGAACTGCCCAACATGCGGCGATTCCTGCCGCCACCGCCCGACACGGCCAGCGCCGCCTTCCAATACGACAAAGCCCAGTACCGGTGGGGCCTGGAGCAACGCAAGGACAGCCTCCGCTGCGCCCTGGCCACGCAGGATGCCGAGTGGAGCGTGGACTACATGTGCCGCATCATGGGCGGCGCCATGGGCATCACCCTCTCCAAGGAGGCCACCCCCGCCATCTACCGGATGCTCACGGCCGGTATCTTCTCCGCCGACAAGGTGAGCGAGACCGCCAAAGCGTTCTACATGCGTACACGCCCCTATATGTACTACCACCAGCCGACTATCGCCCCGTGGGACGAGGAGGAGCTCAGCCACAACGGCTCCTACCCTTCCGGCCACACCATCCTCGGGTGGACCACTGCCCTGCTGCTCACCGAGATGGCTCCCGAACACGCCGACACCATCCTGGCCCGAGGCTACATGTACGGCCAGAGCCGTGTGATAGCCGGCTTCCACTGGCAGAGCGACGTCGATGCCGGCCGTCTGGCCGCCAGTGCCGCCGTGGCACGCCTGCACGCCGACCGGCGCTTCATGAAACTCATGAAGCAGGCCCGCAAAGAATACAAAAAGATCACCCGATGATTGCTTTGCGCCAGGACTATCGCCGCTACGTGCGTGCCGACATTGCGGGTGGCGTTCCCGCCCACGTGCTTTCACCTACCGGCGCCCTCGAACAAGGCGTCTTTTCCAACACCCTCATCCATGGCTGACGCACTACTCACCGTCGAGAACCTCACCAAGAGCTTCGGCGACAAGCTGCTCTTCGAAGACATCTCCTTCGGCATCAACGCCGGACAGAAGAGCGCCCTCATTGCCCGCAACGGCTACGGCAAGTCCACCCTGCTGAACATCATCATGACCGCGGCGGGTCAGCGGGGCTACAACACCCTGCAGGACAGCGGCAAGGTCACCTTCCGCGGTGACCTCAAGCTGGCCTACCTGCCGCAAAGCCCGGAGGCCTATCCCCACGAGCGGGTGCGAGACTTCGTCTACAATGTGCAACGCCCGGAGACGGAGGATCCTTGGACCTTCGAGCAGCGCATGGAAGAGATCCTCAGCCGTATGAAGGTGGACACGCTTCTCGACCGGCAGATGGAGACCCTCAGCGGCGGCGAGCAGAAAAAGGTGGCCCTCTGCCGTCTGCTGATGGACGATTGCAACCTGCTCATCCTCGACGAGCCTACCAACCACCTGGACATCGACATGATCGAGTGGCTCGAAGACTTCCTCTCGCGCCAACGGCTCGCCCTGCTCATGGTCACCCACGACCGCTACTTCCTCGATAACGTCTGCCAGGACATCTACGAGCTCGACAACGCGCGACTATACCATTACAAGGGGCACTACGACTATTACTTGGAAAAGAAGGCCGAACGCGAAGCCAACGAACGCGCCGAGGTGGAGAAAGCCCGCAGCCTCTACCGCACCGAGCTGGAGTGGATGCGCCGCATGCCCCAGGCACGCGGCACCAAGGCCCAGGCACGCATCGACGCCTTCTACGAGCTCGAAGCCAAAGCCCACACCCGCTTCGACGACTCACGGCCCCAGCTGACCGTCAAGACCGAACGCATCGGCGGCAAAATCCTGGAATTGTACAACGTGTGCTACCGCGACCTAATCGACGACTACTCCTACGTCTTCAAACGGGGCGAGAAGATTGGCATCGTCGGCCCCAACGGCGTGGGCAAGAGCACCTTCCTCAACCTGATCACCGAGCGCCTCAAACCCACCTCGGGCCGGGTGGTGGTGGGCCAGACCATCCAGTTCGGCTACTACACCCAGGCGGGCATGTCGGCCCCTGCCGACCGCCGCGTGATCGATCTGGTGAAAGACATCGCCGAACAGATTGAACTCGACAACGGAAAATCCATGTCGGCCCACCAGTTCCTCACCTACTTCGGCTTCGACGGCACCACGCAGTACAACTACTTCGGCAACCTCAGCGGC
>CAMNIH010000102.1 GCA_946540365.1 uncultured Bacteroidales bacterium | reverse complement strand
ACTGAAGAACGACTGAAGAACGACTGAAGAACGACTGAAGAAAAGGTAGCGTTGATACCTACCCAAGGAGGCCCCGAGGGGTGTCCGTCTGCGGTGCGCGGACAATTTTTACCAACATTATATCAGAGGGGATACAATAAATATCTTTTCCAGCCGTTATAAATCGAAAATCTACCGTACGAAAACCAACGTTATCAGATGAAAGAGATACACGATTTCACAATTCTTGAACGCCGCCCGATGGGCGAGCACTATTTTGCGCTGGTACTGAAACATGGCGGCGCGCTGCAGCCGGTGGCGCCAGGCCAGTTTGTGGAGGTGCAGGTCGACGGCGAGCCGAAGGTGATGCTGCGGCGTCCCATCTCGGTACACGACGTAGACCAGACGGCTGGTACCATGACACTTATGATTCAGATCGTTGGCAACGGCACACGTCGGCTTTCCCAACTGAATGTCGGGGAGAGCGTCAACCTGGTATATCCCCTGGGGCACGGATTCACAACGGATCTGGCCCGCGGCAGCAGGGCCCTGCTGGTGGGCGGCGGCGCCGGCATAGCCCCCCTGTTCCACCTATCCAAGGCGTTGAGCGCCAACGGTGTGGACTGTACGATACTGCTGGGCGGACGCACGTCGGAGCTGATTCCGGTGAGCGACGCCTTCGAGCCCTACGGCAGGGTGTGCGTGACCACCGACGACGGTTCGCGGGGCCATAAAGGCCTTGTGGTCAGCCATCCGGCCTTCGCCGAGAGCTACGACATGGTGTACACCTGCGGCCCCACACCGATGATGAAAGCCGTGGCCCGCTCGGCCGCCGAGCGCGGCCTGCGATGCGAGGTGAGCTTGGAGAACATGATGGCCTGCGGCGTGGGCGCCTGCCTCTGCTGCGTCACCGACACCGACCAGGGGCACCGCTGCGTGTGCAAGGACGGGCCGGTATTTGATATTTCCACCCTTAAAAAATGGTACCAATGCTAAACGTCAACATACACAATCTCAAGCTGAAGAACCCGGTGATGACCGCCAGCGGCACCTTCGGCTACGGCGAGGAGTTCGCCGATTTCGTCGACCTCAACCGCCTCGGCGGCTTCGTGGTGAAGGGCACCACGGGCACCCACCGCGAAGGCAACCCCTACCCCCGCATGGTGGAGACCCCCTCGGGGATGCTCAACAGCGTGGGCCTGCAGAACGGCGGCGTGGAGAAGTTCTGCAGCGAGGTGTACCATAGAATCAAGCACTTGGACACCAACATCATCGTCAACGTCAGCGGGTCGAGCATCGAGGAATACTGCTCGGTGGCCGAGCAGATCGACGCGTTGGAGAAGATTCCCGCCATCGAGCTGAACATCTCGTGCCCCAACGTCAAGCATGGCGGCATGGGCTTCGGCACCCAGCCGGCGATGGCGGCCGAGGTGGTGGAGGCGGTGCGCAAGGTGTACCATAAGACACTGATAGTAAAGCTCTCGCCCAACGTGACCAACATCGCCGAGATAGCCAAGGCCGTCGAAGGGGCGGGTGCGGACAGCGTGAGCCTGATCAACACCCTGCTGGGCATGGCCATCGACATCGAGCGGCGCCGTCCCTGCATGGCCAATGTCACGGGCGGCCTGAGCGGCCCGGCGGTGAAGCCAATAGCAGTGCGCATGGTGTGGCAAGTGGCTCATGCCGTGAAGATTCCCGTCGTCGGCCTGGGCGGCATCTGCACCGCCGAGGACGCCATCGAGTTCCTCATGGCCGGCGCCACGGCCATCGAGGTGGGCACAGCCAACTTCATCGACCCGGCCGTCACCATGAAGATCATCGACGGCATGGAAAACTGGTGCAAGAGCCATGGTGTCAGCGATATCAACGAGATCATAGGCATTATATGATACTGATTGCCGACAGCGGAAGCACCAAGACCACCTGGATGGAGGTGGTGTCGGGCTGCAAGGTGGTCACCGAGGGGCTAAACCCCCACTTCACCACCGAGGAGCGCTTCATGGCTGCCTGCGCTGCCGTGCGCCAGCATCTTTCAATCCTCGATTCTCAATTCTCAATCCACTTCTACGGTGCGGGCTGCGGCCTGGCCACCCAGCGGCAGAAGGTGGCCGCATGGCTTAGCAAAGCCTTTGAAACAAACGACATACATGTCGAGACCGACCTGCTGGCGGCCTGCCGCGCCACGGCTGGCGAGAGGCCTGCGCTGGTGGGCATCCTCGGCACCGGCAGCAACGCCTGCCTCTACGACGGCGTGGAAATCAGGCACCAAGCCACCAGCACGGGCTACATCCTCGGCGACCGCGGCTCGGCCAACCACGTGGGGCGCGTGCTGCTCAACGGCTACCTGACACACCACATGCCGGACGACCTAAGACGCTCGTTCCATGACACCTGCCAGATGAGCGACGCACAGCTGATGGATGCCGTCTACCACCAGCCCAACCCCAACCGCTTCCTGGCCTCGCTGGCCCCCTTCGCGGTGCAGCACCTCGCGGACGACTACTGCCGCCGCGTCGTGGAGCAGACGCTGGACGACTGGCTCTTCGACGCGCTGCTCCCCCTCCGCCGTCGCGACGGTTCGCTACCGCTCTGCGTGGTGGGCGGCTACGCCAAAGCCATCGAGCCCACACTGCGGGCCGTCATGGAAAACAACGACATACGGGTGGAGACCGTTGTGGCCGACCCGATCGAGAGAATAACCCAATTTCACTCCATAAAATAAAAAGATGAACAAGAAATCCTTTTCACGACGATTGAGCAGACGTGTAATACTGTTTGTGGCAGTTATCTTCGTCGCGGAGTTGTTTATCGTGGGGCTTACGTCGAACGCCATCATCGCCGAAGAGGCGGCCCGCTCGACGCAGCACATGCTGCACGGCACCATCGGCGAGCTGGAACTGCCGCTGGGCGAGGTGGAAATAGCGACCCGTGCCGCGTCGTCGTTCGTGATGACGTCGCCGGATGCGGCCACCACCGAGTTGATCATGAAGCGTACGGTCGAGATGGACACGCTCATCTGCGGCGGCTCGGTGATCTACCCTTCGAGCGACGGGGCCAAGGCCACCATGAGCTACGAGGACTCGACCGGCACGGTGCATAGTTTTTCGCTGCGCGGCGATTGGACAGACAACTCGTGGGTGATGCAGTGCCTGGCGTATGTCGACCAGTACCGCGCCCCCTTCTGGGTTCCTCCCTATATGGCCGAGGGGAAACGCAACCAGCGTGTTACGGCCTACTGCTACCCCATCTACCGCGAGGTGGAGGGCGACAGCGTGCTGACGGCGGTCGTCACGGCCGAGCTGCCGGTCGACTGGATGGAGCGCAAGTGCGAGTCGCTGCGTCCGTACCCCAATTCACTCACCACCGTAGCTTGCGGCACTTCGATCATCGGCATTCGCGACAGCGCCATGATTGCTCAGATTCAGGAGGCTATGATAGAAGACAAGTCGCTGCAGGAGCTGAAAGAGGATCTGAAGCGTGGGGTGGACAGCATGCGCCGCATCGGCACGGGGTCACAGTTGGGCTTCGTGGTCTATGGACCGATGCACAACGGATGGATGGTGTCGATCGTGTGCCAGTACAAGGAAGTCCTGCAACGGTCGTCGCAGATACACTTCAACCTGCTGATAATAGGCATCGTAGTGTTGCTGCTGCTCTACATCGTCTGCCGCGTGGTCATCCATCGCATGGCGTCGCCCATCACACAGCTTTCCGATGCCGCCCTGCGGATGGCCAAGGGCGACCTGAACACGGAACTGCCTGAGATCAAGAGCGGCGACGAGATGATGCACCTGCACGACTCGTTCGTCTACATGCAGAACTCGATCACCGAATACATCGAGGAGCTGAAGACCACCACGGCGGCCAACGAGCGCATGGAGTCGGAGCTCGGGGTGGCGCGCAACATACAGATGGGCATGCTGCGCACCGATTTCCCGGCCAACGTGGCGGCCATGCTGGTGCCCGCCAAGGAGGTGGGCGGCGACCTCTACGACTTCGTGCAGAAGGACAACTACCTCTATTTCACCATCGGCGACGTGTCGGGCAAGGGTGTGCCGGCCTCGCTCATGATGGCCATCACACGCGCCGGACTGCGCTTTGTGGCGGGCATGAACCAGACGATGGACAAACTGCTGGAGCGGGTGAACATCAGCGTCACCGACACCAACGCCAACAACATGTTCGTCACCCTCTTCATGGGACGCATCAACCTCGACACACGCCACATGGAGTTCTGCAACGCCGGCCACAACCCCATCATCGTGGTGCCGCCGAGCGGCGATTCTTACTTCCTCAAAGCCAAGCCCAACCTGGCCATCGGCCTCTTCGAGGACTTCGTCTACGAAGCCGAGAGCCTGGACCTGGCGGCCGGCACACGCCTGATCCTGTACACCGACGGCGTCAACGAGGCCGAGCGCGCCGACAAGAGCCTCTTCGGCAACGACCGCCTGCTGGCCTGGGCCGGAAGCGACGAGGTGCGCACCGCCACCAGCGAGCAAGCGGTGGTGGACAGCCTGTACGCCACCGTGCAACGGTTTACGGAAGGCAACGTGCAGAACGACGACATCACCATTATGAGTATCAAAGTTTGAGTGGAAGACAACCCCCTTGCCACAATTAAAAAACTCAAAACCAAGATTATGCACAAAAGATTCAATCCCATCAAAGACAAGAGCAGCGAGATCATCGAGTTTCTCATGTCGTCGCCCGACATGCCGGACGACGAGGCCCTGCGCTTCAAGCTGCGCCTATCGATCGAGGAGGCCGTCGAGAACGTGGTGCGCTACGCCTACGAAGGCGGCATCGGATGGCTCGAGGCAGGCACGTCGCTCGACGAGAACAACCTGGTGCTCACCGTCGAGCTGCGCGATGCCGGCGTGCCCTTCAACCCGCTGGACCGCGACGATCCCGACATTACTCTCTCGGCCGAGGACCGCGAGATCGGCGGCCTCGGCATCTTCCTCTGCAAACAGATGATGGATAGCATCAGCTATCGCTACGAGGACGGCAACAACATCCTCACCATGACAAAGAACATTAACAAATAAATCCATGGAAGTTACAATAAAGAATGAAGGCGAGAAAACACTCGTAACCCTTAACGGACGCCTCGACACCACCAACGCCGACCAGTTCCAGGCCGACATACAACCCCTGATGACCTCGACCAAGCCCGACATCGACATCGACTGCACGAACATGAGCTACACCTCGTCGCAGGGATTGCGCATCTTCCTGTCGCTGCAGAAAAGCGTCCTGGCCCGCGGCGGCAAGATGGTCATGCTCCACATGAATCCCCAGGTGAAAGAGGTCTTCGACATCACCGGCTTCTCCAACATCATCGCCATCCGTTAGTCAGCCATGAAACTGGACATGCACTGCGAGATGATTCTCGACGAATACCGTGAGCGCCAGCCTATATATAAGAAAATAAAGGAGGTGGTGATTGCCCAGCTGCAGCGGACGCTGAAGGAGAACGGCATGGTGGTCACCGGCATCGAGGGTCGTGTCAAGACAGAGAAAAGCCTTGCGGGCAAACTGGAGCTGAAGGGCAACAAGTACCACACCATCGACGACATCACCGACATCGTGGGGGTGCGCATCATCACCTTCTTCAGCGACGAGGTGGACAAGATAGCCGCCCTGGTGGAGAAGCTGTTCGACATCGACTGGGACAACTCGGTCGACAAGCGCAAGATGCTCGAGATCGACCGCTTCGGGTACATGTCGCTCCACTATATCTGCCGCATCCCCGCAGCGCTCTACAGCGACGCCGAGCACCCGGAGATGAACCAGATACGCTTCGAGGTGCAGATGCGCACGGCCCTGCAGCACGTGTGGGCCAACATGCAGCACGACACCGGCTACAAGAGCGAGGTGGAGATCCCCATCGAGCACCAGCGCAGCCTGAACCGACTGGCCGGCATCCTGGAGCTGGCCGACGAGCAGTTCAGCCGCATCCGCAAGGAAATCAACGACTACCGGCGCAATGTGCAGTCGCTGGTGGCCAGCGGCAACTTCGACGAGGTGCCCCTC
>CAMNIH010000101.1 GCA_946540365.1 uncultured Bacteroidales bacterium | reverse complement strand
GGGCAGCGAGTCGCTGTCCTTCTGGCCGGGGCGCAGCTCGGCGCTGGGGGCCTTGTCGATGCTGTTCTGCGGGATGCGGATGCCGTCGCGGTTGATCCACTCGCTGAGCTCGTAGACCTCGGTCTTGTAGAGGTCGCCGATGACGGCCAGGGCGCCGCAGGAGTCGCCGTAGAGGGTGCCGTAGCCCATGGCGGCCTCCGAGCGGTTGGTGGTGTTGAGGGCCAGGGCGCCGAACTTGTTGGCGTAGCTCATGACCAGCGTGCCGCGGATGCGGGCCTGCAGGTTCTCCTCGGTGACGTCCTCGGCGCGGTCGCCGAAGACGGGCGCCATGGCGCTGCGGAAGGCGTCGAAGAGCGGACGGATAGGCACGATGTCGTAGCTGATTCCCAGGTTGTTGGCCAGCTCGACGGCATCGGTCACCGAGTGGTCGGTGCTGTACTGGCTGGGCATCAGCAGGCCATGCACATTGTCGGCGCCGAGGGCGTCGACGGCCAGGGTGGCGACGAGGGCGGAGTCGATGCCGCCGCTCAGACCCAACACCGCACGGTGCAGCCCGTTCTTGCTGAAGTAGTCGTGCAGGCCGCACACCAGCGCCTTGTAGACCAGCTCCACCGGCTCGGGTTTCGCGTCGTCGATGGTGTCGATCACCTGCATGTCCACCGTCTGGCAGGCCTGCTCGAAGTAGGGCAGCTGGGCCAGCACGCCGCCGGCGGCATTCATCGCCAGCGAGCCGCCACCATAGAGGTAGGGCCCCTCGCCGCCGATGCGGTTCACATAGACCAGCGCGGCGCCCAGGTTCTCGACGATCTTCGACATGCGGTAGCGGATGCGGAACGGACGCCGGTAGTCGAACACCTGGCAGCCGCAGCAGACCACCAGGTCGGGACGGTCGACGTAGCCCTTCGACAGTTCCTTCAGGTCCTCGTAGAAGCCGATGGCGATGCGCTGGTCGTGGAAGTCGATCACCCGCACCCCCTCGCCGCGGACGAAGCAGCGCTGCTCGTCGACGGTGAGGTACTTCTTGGTCACCACGCCGCGGATGGCGCCGTTCTGGACGAACACCAGGGCGTTGCAGAGCCCCTTGTCCTGAATCTGCAGGGGCATGCCGACGATGAAGGCGCGGTGCTCCGACAGCGCCACCAGGTCCTGCAGGGCCCCTTGGGCGGCTTTCTGCACATCCCTGTATCCGGCGGCGGCAAAGAGGGGCGCGCCGCATAGCGTGCATGCCGGGAAGACGGTGAGGAGGGCTTCGCGCGAGGCCGGCGAGTCGAGTTCAGCCTTGATCCACTCCAGGTTCTGCTCGATCCTGAGGGTGGGAATGTCGTGTTGGACGATATGGATTTTCATAAACTAATGATATTTGTCGCAGTTACATGATGCAATCTTTGTAAACGACTGCGGCCCCCATTTATTGTATACGGCCCTCGATTTTTATTTTCCGGAGCCTCCCACGGCACCCTCAACACCCTGTCAGGTCTACCTTTTCTTCAGTCGTTCTTCAGTCGTTCTTCAGTCGTTCTTCAGTGATCACTGAAGAACGACTGAAGAACGACTGAAGAACGACTGAAGAAAAGGTAGAGTCATCCCTGCGTTGGAGGGGTGTGTACCCATGGTCGCCGCCGGGGAGAAAAAAAGCGGCCACTGACATTTATTATATACCGGATATTGTATTTTTTTGTATTTTTGCAGCGTGAAAGGAAGACTGATACTATTCCCGGTACCCATTGGGGCAGAGGATATTGACCTGTCGTTGCCACGTGCCAACGGGGCTCTGTTGGCGTCGTGCCGCACGTTTGTGGTCGAGGAGGTGCGCACGGCACGCCGTTTTCTGAAGCGGGCGGGCTATCCCCATCCGATCGACGAGACCACTTTTCTGGAGCTCAACGAGCACACGCCGGCCGAGGCGCTGGGCGACTACCTGTCGGCCGCGGAGCGCGGCGAGGATGTGGGGCTGCTGAGCGAGGCGGGGCTGCCGTGTGTGGCCGACCCGGGGGCGGCGGTGGTGGCCATGGCCCACCGGCGCGGCATCGAGGTGGTGCCGCTGGTGGGGCCCTCGTCGCTGATGCTGGCCCTGATGGGCAGCGGGCTCAACGGGCAGGGCTTCGCCTTCAACGGCTACCTGCCGGTGGAGCGCGGCGCACGGGCGGCGGCACTGCGGCGCCTCGAGGAACGCGCCCTGCGCGAACGCCAGACGCAGCTGCTCATCGAGGCCCCCTACCGCAACAACCAGATGCTGGAGGCGATGGCGGCGGTGCTGCACCCCCACACGCGGGTGTGCGTGGCGTGCGACCTGACACTGCCCACGCAGTACCTGCGCACCCTGACGGCCGGCGAATGGAGGACGGAGCGCACACGGGTGGACCTGCACAAGAGGAACACCGTGTTCGCCATCGGAGCGAATCAATGATTACGGGATTGAAAATAAAACATTTGCAAGATATATGAACAAGAAATCACTACTGATCCTGCCCCTGCTGGGAGCCCTGGCACTGCCGGGGACGGCATCGGGCCAGACGATTATCAAGTTGACCCCCGCCCAGCGGGAGAAGATCGAACTGACACCCGCGCTGGCCAAGGAGCTGGCGGCGTACACCTTTGTGAGCCTGAACGATACGGCCTTCTTCTGCCTGAGCAACCACTACTGCACCGAGACCGACTTCGTCTGCACCGACTACGAGGATCTACGCGACGACAACAGCACGTGCTATCTCGCCTCCACCGAGTACTCGGAGGGCATCAAGGCCGAGATGGGCTACGAGGAGTCGAACTACGGCAAGTACCGCTTTGTGGACTCGACGGGGCGGGCGTTGACGCGCTTTGTGCTGGGCTGCGTGTCGGACTTCAAGAACGGCTACGCCATCGTGACCGACAAGACTGATGGCGAGGTGTACATGGACGTCCCCTTCATGCGGCTGTACAACATGGGCGACTACCACATCGACGAGCGCGGGCACAAGACGGGCAACAACTACTCGCTGATGGATCGCCAGGGCCGCACCACGATCGCGATGAAACGCTACGATGTGCTGGCGGGCTATGTGAGCGAGGGGATGCTGCCGGCCTGCAAGGGCGGCAAGTGGGGCTACGTGTCGCCCCAGGGGACGGTGAAGATCGCCCTGAAGTACGAGGGGGCACGCCCCTTCGGCGAAGGTCTGGCGGCCGTCAAGCAGGACGGCAAGTGGGGCTACGTGGACACCAAGGGCACCCTGGTGATCCCCTGCCGCTTCGACAAGGCCTACATCTTCCGCCATGGCGTGGGCGTGGTGGAGCAGGTGGTGAACGGCATCACGATGTGCGGCCTGGTGGACCGCGAGGGGCGCTGCACCTTCGACTACCTGGCGGGCGACAGCCTGGGCGGCATCGAGCTGAAGCACCACGAGGGCCCCTTCGGCAGCGACGGACAGATCAAGTACTCGTACTATGAGCGCGACGGCCAGCAGGTGCGCCACGGCTACTACGCCTTCCACAGCCCCACCCTGCGCGAGGACGGCCACTACCGCGACGGCCGCAAGGAGGGCCAGTGGGTGCAGGAATACCACAAATTCGAGAACGACGACAACTACCAGCCCTTCCACCACGACAACGGCTACGCCGACCGGCTGGTGGCGGTGGACTACGTCAACGGGGTGGCACAGGGCGACTTCCACCTGTTCACCCACACAATGATCGACGACATGTACGACCTGAACCACAACCTCACAGGCACGGCGCAGGACGGCAAGGCGGTGGAGAAAATCGACTTGCAGTACAACCCCCTGCAGCTGGACGACGAGGGCAACCTGCACACGACGGCGCAGATGGGCAACTACGACCCTTCGGGCGAGACCTTCAAGGAGGTGAACCTGGAGATCACCTTCGCACACGGAGTGCCGGTGCAGGTCGTCGAGGTGAACCAATACAACTACGAGAAACGCAACACCCTCTACCGCCACGGCGTGCTGACGGCGCAGACCGTCATCCGCGACACGACGGTGGGCAAAGAGGAGCGCCACTACAAGATCATCGGCGGCGAGATCTACAGCCTGGAGCCCATGACCGCCGAGGCGGCGCACCGGCTGTTCAACTTCGGGGCCTACAGCCGCTACCTGCAGCAGGACCTGGAGTGGCTGTTCACCCTGCCCGCCAGCTGGCAGGTGCCCGACGTGGAAGGGCCGAAGGTCAACCAGCTGAGGCGTGTGCCGACTTCGGAACTGATGGATCTCACCTACGACCAGTACGGCGACCTGTACGAGTCGCGCGACGCCTTCGAGCAGGCCTACCGGCTGGGGCACAGCGGATTCCTGGCCAGCGTGGCACAGAAGCGCATCGAGAAGAAGGAGAAGAGCCAGCGGATGTACGGCTACCTGTTCTGCACGGGCGACGAGTTCGAGCTCAACTACTCGTACGGCGACGAACGCTTCGAGGCCGAGGTGGCCCGCCGCGTGCGGATTTACAACAACGAATTCACCCCCGAGAAGGACTGGTTCACCGACTTCTGCGAGTACCAGCTCTACCACAGCATGGGCAGCGACCAGCTGGTCCACGAGCTGTCGAAACGCAAAGAGCTGTACGAGACCCACAAGGGCAGCTTCGCCAACATCGGCGACTTCCTCGGCTACTACAAGCTGGGCGAAGAGGCCCTCACCACCGAGAGCACCAAGCGCGCGGCCATGTTCGCCATGAGCAAGGATCCATTCAACGACTCGATGCTCTACGCCGATATGGCCACCTTCCTGACCTACTACACGCAGGGCAACCTGGACCAGGAGAACGAGCGTCGGCGCGAAGCCACCAAGCAGCAGTACAAAGGGCTGTACGGCAGCCACTTCCTGTCCGACCGCGACTTCGACTCGTACTATGTGCTCGGCCGGAGGCTGTTCCTGCAGGAGGCCGTCACGCGGCAGTTCGCCGCAGGTCTGGAAGAGTACAAGTCGCTGAAGCTCAAGCAGGGACTGACCAGCGACAAGGATGCCGTGATGGCCTACTTCCACACGGTGACCGACTGCAAACGCCGCTCGGCAGAGGCCTATCCGAAGATCGTGCGCCTGATGCTGGAGAACAACAAGGGCATGGCCAAGGAATGGAAGAAGAACGGGAAGCACTTCGACGACGAAATCCAGTTCTACGAGGCCTACATCGCCGGCAACTACAAGGAGATCCTGAAGGAGCGCAAACGCAAATAGCCGGCGGCGCCGGACAGAAACGAAGAAAGGCCTTTCCCGTGCATGACACGGGAAAGGCCTTTTCATTCGGGCCAGGCAAGGTCAGCGCACGTTCAGCAGCTCGACCGTGTCGACACGGCAGTCGGTGTCGCGGTAACGGTCGGGCTGGATGAAGTGGCCGGTATGGAAGTGGCTGTAGACGTTGTCGCCCATGAAGCTGTGCGGGGCGACCGTGAGGGTGTAGTCGTAGGTGAAGCGCTTGCCGTAGCGCGTGAGGGTGGCCCGGACACGGTAGGTGACCGTCAGCGTGTCGGCCGTCTTGTTGGTGAAGGAAAGCCACTCCTGCTGATAGCGGGGAGCCTCCTCTACGGGGTTGACTACGGCAAGACGCTCGACGCCGAGGGTGTCGTTGTCGACGCAGGAGATCCGGCGCACGACGTCGCCGCCCCACGATGTGCCCTGCCCCTGGGCCGCTACGGCAGCGGCCACGAGGGCGATGATGGTGACAAGTTTTCTCATAATTACTTGGTTTTATTGGTTGGTTTAAATCATTTTGAGGTAGCCCACTTCCTTCTCAGTCAGTTCTCTCGGGGAGTAATCGCGACCTCCACGCTGTCGCCGAAAGTCTTGCCTATCTTCTGTCGGATGGCTTTCGTAATTCCTATTATATAGCAGATATTGCCGTCGGCATCCTTAACACCCATATTGACCACACTTCCACTGTAGGGCACGCCGTCGAAGGTGGCCTCCACCTTCAGCCGCCCCACACCATATTCCTTGCGTATGTCAACAGGTACAACGATATACCCGGCATCCATGTCGCCGTTCTGAATAATGATGGAGGTAAATCGGTGGGTCATATCGTTATCTGTTCTCCGAG
>CAMNIH010000100.1 GCA_946540365.1 uncultured Bacteroidales bacterium | reverse complement strand
TGCAGCCAAGGGCACCCCAACGGGGTGTAAGAACATGAGGGTGTCCTATAAGTCCAAAAGCCCGTTACGGGCGATAGTGTTTAGCCGTGGGCGTCAGCCCACGGAAGCTGATATGATACATCTCCAAAGAGCCCTGCAAGGGCGACACAGAATTGAATGTCAATGTGTCGCCCTTACAGGGCTCTAATTCCATCGCTATATTATCCCCGTGGGCTGACGCCCACGGCCAAACACTATCGCCCGTAACGGGCTTTTGGACTTTTAGGGCACACTCTTCTACAGGATGAACTTCACGCGGAAGCCACGCGTGGTGGGCTCTTCCACCACCTCACGGCAGAGCGAGCGCAGGGTGGCCAGCACCGTCGGGTCGGCATCGGTCAGGAACGACTGCGCGGCACCCTCCTTCATGTAGTCCACCGCGGTCACCTCGGTCTGCTCGCTGTGGGTGAACCGCAGCGTGTAGGGGTGGAGCGCGGCGGCCACCGTGGTGCCCATGAGGTCGATGACGCTGTCGGCGGCATCGCGCTTGCCGGCGATGTTGTACTTGTTGCAGAAAGCCGCAATCTGCGAATGCACGCTGAGCATGTCGTAGTCGGGGCTGTCCACCTCGAAGACCAGCTTGTGGATGCGCTGTACGAACTGCTTGGTGGCGCTGTGTACGGGGTTCTCGAAGATCTGCTCCGGGGTGCCGTCCTCGTAGATGATGCCCTCGTTCATGAAGAAGATGCGGGTGCTCACGTTGCGGGCGAACTTCATCTCGTGGGTGACGATGAGCATCGTCATCCCCTCGGAGGCCAGCTGGCGCATCACGCTCAGCACCTCGCCGACCATCGTCGGGTCGAGGGCCGACGTGGGCTCGTCGAAGAGGATCACCTCGGGGTGCATGGCCAGGCAGCGGGCGATGGCCACGCGCTGCTTCTGTCCGCCCGAGAGGTCGGACGGCATGGCGCCGGCCTTCTCGCTCATGCCCACCTTGCGCAGCAGCACCATGGCCTCCTGCTCGGCCTCCTCGCGGCCCAGGCCGCGCAGCTTCATCGGGGCGAAGGTCACGTTGTCCAGGATGCTCAGGTGCTCGAAGAGGTTGAAGCTCTGGAACACCATGCCCATCTTCCGGCGCAGCTTGTTGAGTGGGTAGCCCTTGGCCAGGATGTTCTCGCCGTCGAAGATGATCTCGCCCCCCGTGGGCGGGTCAAGCAGGTTGATGGCACGCAGAAAGGTGCTCTTGCCGGTTCCCGAAGGGCCGATGATGCTGATGACCTCGCCGCGGTCGATCTCGCAGTTGACGTCCTTCAACACTTGGAATATCGACCCGTCAGGGTTGACAAATCGTTTGCTGAGATGTTTTATCGTTATCATTTCTTTATTTGCAATTAAGGTTTATGACTGTTTCTTCGCCACCAGGTCGAGCAGCTTGCCCAGCAGCCAGGCCAGGAGGAAGTAGATGATCGTCACGATCAGCAGCGGGAAGAAGGCGTCGAAGGTGCGGTTGCGGATCATGTCGCTCGCCCGCGTGAGGTCCATGATGGCAATGTAGCCCACGATGGAGGTGTTCTTCACCAGCGAGATGGCCTCGCCCTTGTAGACCGGCATCACGCTGCGCAGCGCCTGCGGGGCCACGATGTAGAAGAACGTCTGCAGGTGGCTGAAGCCGATGGCCAGGCCCGCCTCGGTCTGCCCCTTGCTGACCGACGAGATGGCGGTGCGGAACATCTCGCTGACGTAGGCCGCGAAGTTGAGCGCAAAGGCCACCACCGCCACCGCCGTGGCACTCAGACCCGTGCCGGAGAAGATGACGTAGAACATGATCATCAGGAACACCAGCATCGGGATGCCGCGCATCAGGTCGACGTAGACCTTGGCGATACCGCTCACCCAGCGGCGGCGGCTCATCCGCATCCAGCAGACCCCCGCGCCGAGAATCGAGCCCAGCAGGATGGCGAGTAGCGAAATCTTGACCGTCTCCCACAGGCCCTCGGTGATGTAGCGCCAGCGGTTCTCGACCACCAGGTTGTTCTGCACCATCTGTTTCATGCGCGGCCAGAAGCCCAGCTGCCCCTGCTCGGGGGTGTCCTTGACGAAGTAGCCGGCATAGGCGTAGAAGTGGACCGACGAGAAGTCGAGCGTCTTCTGCCGCTCCTCGGTGATGAAGATGCCGCCGCCCAGCATGTCGACGTTGCCGGCCTGCAGGGCTGCCACCGACGAGCTGGACGGGATGAAGGCGTACTCGAACGGCACGCCCGCATAGCGCGAGAAGCGCTCCAGCAGTTCGGGCTCGAAGCCGCGCCACTCCTTCTCGACCGGGAACGACGTGGGGGGCAGGTTGGCCGAGAAAGCCACGCGGACGGGCTTGCCCGTCGGCGCCGGACCCAGGTCGGGCAGCTGCACGCGCGACGGCGTGTCGCAGTGGTACCATTTCTCGTACATCAGCTCCAGCTCGCCGGTGCTCCGCAGCGAGTCGATGAAGTAGTCCAGCCGCTCGCGCAACTCCTTGTCGTTCTTGCGGAAGGCGAAGCCGCAGGCGAACTTGGTCTCGCCCCGGAAGGCCAGCTTCAGGCCCAGCCGCTTCATCTCCTCGGGCGGCAGGAAGGTGTCGTCGTCGACCATCAGGTCGGCCTGGCCGCGGAGGACCGCCTCGATGCAGTCGGTCTGCATGTTGAATCTCAGCTTCTCGATGTCGTCGCGTTTCGACAGGAGGATGTCGTGGATGCTGCCCGCGTTGAAGGCCACCTTGTGGCCCGACAGGTCGGCTTCCGACCGCAGCTCGATGTCTTTTCCACCCTTTCCGCCGCAGGCCGACAGCAGCAGCGCCGCCATGAAAACAACAGAGAACCAAAGTTTTCGTCGTAGTGTAGAATGTATCATATACAAATAATTTGCTATGCAAAGATACAAATAAATTCAGAAATGCACCGTTGGCGCCCCGCAGGGGACCGGCCAACGGCAACATCAATCTCTACACCAACAACCGTGACTGCAGCCGCTTTCATGGCATTGCCGTCCGCCTGGTGCGCGCGGTGAAATAAGGCCAACCCCGGCTTGGTGTCACACCGCAACCTCCAATACCGCAGCACTGCAGCAACGCTCAGTGCTGCGGTATTGCTTTGGGGTGTGGGTAACTTTGAAACATGATTATCATGGCACCACCGGCGGCGGCCCGTCGCGGCGCACCGCCGTGCCGACGGCGCCGGCATCCGGCGCAGTGTCCGCCGTCGCGACCGGCGAGGCACTCTCCTCGTTCAGCTCCATGGCCATGTCCACAAACTCGTTCCAGTTCTTGTTCAGCGGAACATACTGACCCTGAAACTTGTAGTGATCCACGCGGCCCAGCCCGATATAGGTGGAATTCGAGGGACGCCCCTCGCGATCGACAACGAAGCCATAGAGGTGTACCTCGACCCCCGACCATTCCTCGGGAAGCCTGACCTCCACCGACTTGCGCCGACGGGGCACCGGAGCCGACAACAGTCCCTTGCCCAGCGCCGGCGCATAGGCATAGAGGTAGACCTGGTCATCCGACGAGCTGTGGAAGAACAGCGTATTCTTCTCGAAATCGACCACCAGCATCTCGTCCTCCTCGAAGCGCGGCTCGCGGAAGTAGACATCGGCCGCCGGCCCGGCCGTCAACTGCAGACGGCTGTAGTCGACCTCGACGCGCCCTTCGGTGCGGACAAAGTGCTGCTTGTTCCTCATCACGAAGTAGTTGCCCTCGGTCATGCAGGCCTCGGCCGCTTGACGTGCCAGCCCCATCTTGAGCACCCGGCGCGCCTGCGCCGCGAACCGCACCATCCCCACAAACCAGTCGCGCTCCTCGCGCTGATGCTCGGTGTTGGGATAGTTGATGTGGCCACGGTAGGCACGCACACAGTTGCGCTGCTTCCACATGTAGCCCACCGCCGGACCCAACCGTCCGATGAACGGCCCACTGAAACCATTGTACACGATTGCCATTGTCTGTCCTCCTGTATATTTTTCGTTGGTTACTGTCTGTCTCTCCATGCGCACCGGCTCGTCCGCCCCACCATCCTTGCACCCCGTGCGCTCCATCGCATATCCATAACGGCGCGGGTGCTTTTTTATTGCACAGCACATGCAAATTTACTTAGAAGAGAAGAAGGAGCATAGAAGAAGATAGAGGGTGCTTGACATTGACTGAGTGCAGGTTAGACATGTCGAAAAAAGTACGTTTTTTTTACTTTTGCTACATGCATGGAACAGGGGGCGCCAGGATGCACTCCGACGGCACGACGACACCGCCACGTGAGCCATCGCATCACGTGGCGGGAGCATGAAAAGGATAATGGAAACGGAAGGCTACGCCGGGTAAACCCGCATCAGGCAATGGGCGCAGTCGAACTCGAGACGGAAGCGGCGCCCGTTGTTCTGTAGGTAGAGCTGATCCGAGGGGAGGAGGGGCCGTTCGAGGAACGAGGAGGGCGTCGGGATGCCCGTGGCGCTGCGCCGGTCGGCACCGGGGGCTGCGGTACCGCCGGGGCGGCCCTGCAGGCAGGCGCCGAGTTCGTAGCGCAGGCAGTAGCGGGTGGTCATCAGGGCACAGCCGCCGTAGTCGCCCGTAAGCTCGAGGCCACGCTCCAGATGCTGCACGCCGTGGCGGCGGTAGAAGGCCTCGGAGCGGGCGTTGACGATATTGGCACGGTAGTCGAGGGTGCCGGACGGGCAGGGATCGCCACGGTCCACGCGCCGACAGTCGGCCGGCCTGTTGCGGGCGATGCGCAACTCGACCAAGCGCGCCACAGCGTCGCGCCGCATCTGGTTGAGGATGCCGGACGGCAGAAAGAAGCGTCCCCCGGTGGCATCAACCACCCGGCCGGCGACAAACGGGGTGTCGCCCAGCTTGGAGAGCTGCTTGACGATCATCGACGAGTTGGCCTCCGGTTCCTTGGCCGCTGGCTGATGGTCGGCCGCGATCGCTTGGCTGCAGCAGACGCCGTCGCAATCGGTCAGCGTGAGCTCGTAGCCGTCGGGGGTGGCGTCGAAACGCATCTCGAGGCCCATGCGCCGGTCGGCCGTGCGCCCTTGCAGCTGGCGCTCGAACTGCTGGTCTTGGTTGCGCCAGAGCAGGGTGCCGACACGCACGTCGGACATGCGGTTGGGGGTTACCTGTCGCCCCTGCACCGCATTGACAAGAAAGCCCTGCAGGCGGTTGTCGGCATCGAAAAAGCAGAGCCCGTCGCCGTTCGACAGGGGCTCGTTTCCGTCGACGGAAAAGCTGTTGCGATTGAGCGAGGCGACCTTGCCGACCGGCTTGCCAAGCGACTTCTGGGTGGCGATATTGGCCATGGGCTGGCGCTGGCGGAGGAAGTAGTCGGTATAGCCGCGGTTGAAGGTGCGCTCGGGGTCGGGAGTGAAGAAGAAAGTGTGGCTGCCGGAGGAGGCCCGCACATGGCCATCCATCATGCTATCAAGCAATTGACGGTAGTAGGCGGTGACGTTCTTGACGTAGGAGAGATCCTTCAGCCGCCCCTCGATCTTAAACGAGGTGATGCCGGCATCGATCATGGAGCGCAGCTGCTGCGAGGCATTGAAGTCGCGGAGCGAGAGCAGATGCCGGTCGCGGACGAGGGTGCGTCCGTCGGCCGTGACGAGGTCGTAGCTGCTGCGACAGGGCTGCGAACAGCAGCCGCGGTTGCCGCTGCGCTGGTTGAGGTACTGACTCATGTAGCATTGGCCGCTGTAGCTGACGCAGAGGGCGCCATGGACGAAGGCCTCGAGGTCGACCGTGGTGGCTTCGCGGATGGCATGCATCTGCTCCAACGAGGTCTCGCGGGCCAGGATGACACGCTTGAATCCGACTGATTCCATGAATTTTATGCGTTCAACCGAAGCATTGTGGCATTGTGTGCTGGCATGCAGCTCGATGGGGGGCAGGTCGCACTCGAGCAACCCCATATCCTGTATAATCAACGCGTCGACGCCCATGTCGTAGAGATGCCGTATCATGTCGACGGCGGCCGGCAGCTCGGCGTCGAAGAGGAGCGTGTTGACGGTGGCGAACACCTTGGCGTGGTAGATGTGGGCGTAGCGCACCAGCTGGTCGAGGTCGGCCAGGCTGTTGGTGGCGGCGGCGCGGGCGCCGAAGGCGGGCGCGCCGATATAGACGGCATCGGCGCCGTGGTTGATGGCTTCACGGCCGAATTCGAGGTTCTTGGCGGGGGAAAGGAGTTCAAGTGTCATGGGCGGTCGGGATATAAACACAGCATATAACGTCATGATGTGCCGTTTATTGTATTCCGGCAACGACGTCGGCCGTGT
>CAMNIH010000099.1 GCA_946540365.1 uncultured Bacteroidales bacterium | reverse complement strand
AGGTCGCCGTAGCGGATCTGGCAGCTGTTGTAGAGGTCGTCGAAGTACTGGACGGTGTCGGGCGTGGAGACGGCCTTGAGGAGGCTGAAGAGGTTCTCGATCTCTTCGGGCTTCTGCTGGTTCATCTGGGTGGGGCCGCTGTCGGACTTGGCCTTCATGATTTTCTTGCGTATGACGGCGGGTTCGTCGGTGAGGAAGATGGTGGAGGCTTCGCCCTCGCTCTTGCCCATCTTGCCGCTGCCGTTGAGGGCGGGGATCTTGACGAGGCTGCCGCTGGTGCCGAGGGCCTGGGGCAGGGGGAAGAGGTCGGTGTGGTACATGTTGTTGAAGCGCTGGGCGAAGGTGCGCGTCATCTCGAGGTGCTGCTCCTGGTCTTTACCCACGGGGACGAGGGTGGCCTTGTGGATGAGGATGTCGGCCGCCATGAGGGTGGGGTAGGTGAGGAGGCCGGCGTTGACGTTGTTGGGGTTCTGGCGCACCTTGTCCTTGAAGGAGGTGACGCGCTCGAGCTCGCCGAGGTAGGCGTTCATGTTGAAGAAGAGGTAGAGCTCGATGGTCTCGGGCAGGTCGCTCTGCAGGTAGAGGGTGCAGCGCTCGGGGTCGAGGCCGGCGGCCAGGTACTGGGCGAGGATGGTGCGTGCGTCGCTGTAGATGCTGCCGGGCGTGGGGTGGGTGGTCAGCGAGTGGTAGTCGGCGATGAAGAAGTAGCAGTCGTGCTCGTCCTGCATGCGGACGAAGTTGCGCAAGGCGCCGAAATAATTGCCGAGATGGAGGTTGCCCGTGGGGCGTATACCGCTGCAAACAATGCTTTTAGCCATAAGTTACGATTTGATTTGATGCAGCAAAGATACAACTTTTTTCCGAATGGCGGGGCGCACAATAAAACGGACGCTTCGGCGTTAAGGGTGGAAAAAGAAGAATTGTAATGAATATCGCTTTTATCTCGGCCGTGTTGCCGGTGGTGTTGCTGCTGTGGTTCGTCTATCGGAAGGACCGTCTGAATCCCGAGCCGTTGGGCCGTCTGCTGCTGACCTTTTTCGTGGGGTGCCTGAGTGTGGTGCCGGCGGGCTTGATGGAGAGTGTGATCATGCCGCTGGGGCCGAGTGCCGCGGCGGCGCCGGTGCTGAACGGCCTGTTCGACGGCTACCTGGTGGCGGGCCTGAGCGAGGAGCTGTGCAAGCTGCTCTTGCTGCTGCTGGTCATCTGGCGCAGCCCCCATTTCGACGAGTACTTCGACGGGGTGGTCTATGCGGCTTTCCTGTCGCTGGGCTTCGCCTGCGTGGAGAATATCAGCTATGTGATGGGCGGCGCGGACCCAATGGGGACGGCCCTGATGCGGGGCCTGCTGGCGGTGCCGGCGCACTTCCTCTTCGCGGTGACGATGGGCTACTATGTGTCGCTTGCCAAGTTCGACCCGGCGGGCCGGCGCGGCCACCTGTGGAAGGCCTTCCTCTACCCGATGCTGCTGCACGGCACCTACGACGCGCTGCTGATGGTCAGCAGCAACCTGGGCGGCAGCGACAGCATGCTGTCCATGGGCGTCTGCGGTGTGCTGTTCATCGTCTTCGTGGTCTTCGATATCAGGATGTGGCGCTGGGGCCTGCGGCGCATCAAGCGCATGCAGGAGCGCTCGCAGGAGCAGGACTGCGACCGCCGCCGCCCCTTCGACGGCTTCGTGTGGAACGTGTGAGGCTCGCGGCGGCACGTGGGGCTCAATCAGAATGAAAAGAAATAAAGTTCAAACAGATTTTAAAAGATTTTAAAAGAGGCCTGCGTGGGATTTTCTTTTTATTCTTTTCATTTTGATTGAGGAGAAATAATGAATCTTGATAGTTCTTTTCGTTCTGATTGCGTTAAAGCCGCCGGAGGCAAAAATCTCAATCAGAACTAAAAGAACAAAAAGAAGGTCAGGTTCAATCAGAACCAAAAGAACAGAAAGAAGATCATTCTCAATCAGATTTTAAAAGATTTTAAAAGAGGCCTGGGCGTTTTTCTTTTACAATCTTTTACAATCTGATTGAGATAAAATTGAGATAAAAAAGTTGTGCGGTGCCGACACAATAAAACGGCTGCGACGGCGTTAGAACAGGTGTTATGGAATTGAACAGCTACTTTGAACCGATCGACACCGCGGTGGTGGACTACCGCAGTCGCGACTTCCGGCCGATGCTGGGCGACAGCATCGAGGCCTACCTGCCGGGCGGCGCATTCCCCGACTGGCGCACGGCGCCGCTGGTGCTGCTGGGCGTCTGCGAGGACCGTGCCGCTGCCGACGGACGGGGGTCGGCGACGGCGCCGGATTTCATACGGCGCAAGCTCTACCGGCTGGCCCAGCCCAATGGCGACCGGCGGCTGGTCGACCTGGGCAATATCGCGGCCGGCGTGGCCGTCAGGGACACCTACTTCGCCGTCATCGAGGTGTTGCAGCAACTGCTCGAGGACGGCCGCACGGTGATCGTGCTGGGTGGCTCGGACGACCTGGTCTTCCCCATCTACAAGGCCTACGAGGTGCTGGGGCGCGTGATCAATATCGCCTCGGTCGACGCCCGCTTCAACCTGGAGGGGGGCGACACCATCAACAGTGCCAACTACCTGCAGCACATCATCATGCAGCAGCCCAACTACCTGTTCGACTATGTCAACCTGGGCTACCAGACCTACTTCGTCGGGCAGGAGATGGTGCAGCTGATGGAGGAGTTGAAGTTCAGCACCCACCGTGCGGGCGAGCTGCAGAGTAATCTGGAGCTGGCCGAGCCGATGGTGCGCTACAGCGACGTGGTGGCGGTGGATGTGGGCGCGGTGCGCCAGAGCGACGCGCCGGCGGCCTCGTCGCCGTCGCCCCACGGATTCTATGGCGAGCAGCTCTGCCAGCTGGCCCGCTATGCCGGCATGAGCGACAAGACCACCTGTTTCGGCCTCTTCGAGATGGTGCCGGCCCACGACCGCGACGAGCAGACGGCCCACATGCTGGCCCAGGCCGTGTGGTTCTTCATCGAGGGCTTCTGCTACCGCCAGGGCGACCATCCCGCCACCGACCGTCAGTCGTTCAAGCGCTTCAGCGTGCAGCTCAACGACAGCACGATGGAGATCGTGTTCTACAAGAGCCTCAAGAGCGACCGCTGGTGGATGGAGGTGCCCTGCGACGACAGCGAACGCCGCGAGCGTTACCTCAGCCACACGCTCATCCCCTGCTCCTATGCCGACTACGAGCACGCCATGCAGAACGAGATACCGCCCCTGTGGTGGCACTATTATAACAGATTTAACGGATAAACACAACTATGGACTTAGCTTTCAAAGAGAAGATCGACGCGCTGATCAGCGAGGTGGCCGCCGTGAGCGACCTGACCACCAAGATCGCGGTGCTGAACTATATCCAGCAGGAATCGGGATTCCTGCTGTGGCAGCTCGAGGACGAGCAGCGCATCGACGAGGACTCGCGCGACTACTAAAATCAAAACAGAGAAACCAATACACGGGACATGAAAAAGGAGATCGGCAAGACGAGAAGAGAGAATCCGGGGACGGGGAAGCGCCTCGCGGCACGATGGTATTTCCTGTTTGCCTTGCCGTTGCTCCTCCTGACGGCCTGTTCGGGCGGTTATTCCTTCACCGGCGCCTCGATACCGGCGGGAGCGAAGACCATCTCGGTGGCCACCTTCCCCAACTATGCCGCCACCGTCAACCCGCAGCTCAGTCAGAAGCTCAGCGACGACCTGCGCCAGATGTTCTCCAGCCAGACGTCGCTGACGGTTGTGGACGAGGAGGGCGACCTGCAGGTGAGCGGCGAGATCACGGGCTACGACACCCGGGCCTCGGCCCTGTCGAGCAGCGACGAGGTGTCGATGAACCGATTGACCGTCACCATCAAGGTGCGCTTCGTCAACCGGATAGACCCCGAGGCCGACTTCGAGCAGTCGTTCTCGCGCTACCGCGACTATGCCGCCTCGCGCGACTTCTCGAGTGTCGAGAGCGGCCTGGTGTCCGAAATCGTCAGTGAACTATGCGAGGACGTCTTCAACAAGTCGGTCGTCAACTGGTAGCCGCCGGCCCCTGGCCGTGGACGTTGCTGGCCACGGCGGTCTACCTGCTCACGATGGACCGGTCGGCCTCGTGGTGGGACTGTGGCGAGTTCATCGCCACGGGATGGATCCTGGGAGTGGGTCATCCGCCGGGAGCCCCTGTGTACCAGCTGCTTTCGCACCTCTTCATGCTGCTTTCCTTCGGCCATCCGGCCTGGGTGGCGCCGTTGAGCAATGCCTTCTCGGCCCTCTGCGGCGGCCTGACGGTGGGTGTGCTCTTCCTTTCGCTGCGCGAGTGGAAAGCCAACTACTTCGGTGCCGTCGTCGGAGCCCTGTGCTACCTCTTCTGCGACACGGCGTGGTTCTCGGCCACGGAGAGCGAGGTCTATGCTCCGGCCATGCTCTGCTGTGCCCTCGACGTGTGGCTGGCCCTGCGCTACCGCCGCACCGGCAACGGGCGTCTGCTCCTTATCCTGGCCCTGCTGCTGGGGCTCGGCGTGGGGATACACCTGATGACCCTGCTGGCCCTGCCCGCCATCCTGCTGATCATGGTGGAGGCGGGTGCCTTCAAGACGGGGCGGGTGCGGCTGCTGCTGCCGATGGCTCTCTTCTTCCTGCTGGGCCTCACGCCGTACCTGGTCATCCCCCTGCGGGCCGCCGCCCATCCCGCCATCAACGAGGGCGACCCCTCGACGCCCGAGCGCTTCGAGCGCTATATGCGGCGCGACCAGTACGAGAAGGCGCCGCTCTACCCCCGCATGTGGCGCGAGCGCGACTCGGTCCACTGGCGCGAGTGGACCCTCGGCACCGAGGGGGTGGTGGGCAACGCCGTCTACTACGGCGGCTACCAGCTGGGCTTCATGTACGGCCGCTTCCTGATGTATAACTTCATCGGCCGCGAGAACCTCAAGAGCCACCATGTCGTCGTCTTCGTGCTGCCGTTGCTGCTGGGCCTCTGGGGCTTGTGGCAACAGCGGCGCCGCTCGCGGCGCGACTACTGGACGGTCATGCTGCTGTTCCTCTTCGGCGGCGTGATCCTCAACCTCTACCTCAACCATCCATGCTATGAGCCGCGCCTGCGCGATTATGTCTATGTCCTCTCGTTCTACGCCTTTGCGGTATGGATCGGGATGGGTGCCAGCGCGTTGCCGCGACGGTGGTGGCGGTGGCTGGCCCTGTTGGCACCGCTGTCGATGGCCGTCGGCAACTGGAGCGACCACGACCGGCATGACTGCCACTCGGTACACGACATAGCGCTGAACCACCTGGAGAGCTGCGACCCCGACGCCATCCTCATCACGCTGGGCGACAACGACACCTTCCCCCTCTGGTACCTGCAGCAGGTCGAAGGGTGCCGTAAGGATGTGGATGTGTATAACATAGGCCTCACGGGATGGGCCGAGATGCAGCGCCTGATCGCCACCGCGGGGAAGCGGCCGGTCTACTTCACGCAGTATTTTGTCGACAAGTATGCCTTCCTCTATCCCGGCCAGTTGCGCTGCGAGGGATTCTGCTGGCGGCTGCTCGTCGATGGCGACGACGACCTGAGTCCGAGGGTACACGATGCCGTTGAGTGGCACATCACGCGCCGCGAGTACCTGCCGCGCGTCAGCCGGCGCTTCCTCGAGAGCTGGGAGCAGAACACGGGCCGTCCGGTCCCCCTCCGATAGGTCGCCCACGGTCTTGTGGTGCGGCGACGGAGGTAAACTTTCCATGCCATATATCAGATATTTTTTGTATCTTTGCAAAACAATATTATATATATTATGGAACAACAACTGCTGATATACAATACTTTGAGCCGTCAGAAGGAGCTTTTCCGCCCGCTGACGGAGGGACGCGTGGGCATGTACGTCTGCGGGCCGACGGTGTACGGCGACGGCCACCTGGGCCACGCGCGTCCGGCCATCACCTTCGACGTGGTCTATCGCTACCTGATGCACCTGGGCTACAAGGTGCGCTATGTGCGCAACATCACCGATGTGGGCCACCTGGAGCACGACGCCGACGAGGGTGAGGACAAGATCGCCAAGAAGGCCCGGCTGGAGCAGCTGGAGCCGATGGAGGTGGCGCAGTACTACACCAACCGCTACCATGCCGCCATGGAGCGCCTGAACGTGCTGCCCCCCAGCATCGAGCCCCACGCCAGCGGCCACATCATAGAGCAGATCGCCCTGGTGCAGCAGATACTGGATGCCGGATACGCATACGTGAGCAACGGGTCGGTATACTTCGATGTGCGCAAGTACCAGGAGAACACGCACAAGTACGGGCAGCTGAGCGGCCGCGTGATCGACGAGATGCTGGCCACCACGCGCGAGCTGGACGGCCAGGAGGAGAAGCGCT
>CAMNIH010000098.1 GCA_946540365.1 uncultured Bacteroidales bacterium | reverse complement strand
GAGAACTTTCCCTACGTGAACGACTATCGCAATAGTGTTGTTGCCGAAATGATGAAGACGCTAAGCTATGTCAATATGTTTAACCACGGTATCCGAGAAGTGCAGGAACTATTGAAAGACAACGGCTGCCCAGAAGCAGAATTTAACGTTGGATACCTAACAGCTTTCAGTGTGCTGGTACGAGACGGTGTCGATGGCACTCAAGTTGATACTCAAGATGTTACTCAAAGTGGCACTCAAGATGTCCCTCAAGGTGTCCCTCAAGGTGTCCCTCAAAATGCTGATCTTGATATATGGATTGAAGAACAAATACATAAAAATCCCAATATTACAACAGAAGACTTGGCCAAACAAAGTGGTGTGACATCAAAGACTATCAAACGCCATATTGCCAAAATGCCACATATCCGCTATGTTGGCAGCGGTTACAGCGGCCACTGGGAAATAACTGAAAAATAAACAATGCGTGAATATGTAAATTATGCATATAAAATAACAAACTAATGGAGATACGGAATCTCTTGACATTCGAGGACCGGGCAGGGCTGCGGCGGTGGCTGGAGGAGAACCACGGGCGGGAACGGGAGTGCTGGGTGGCGTGCTACAGGGGGAAGACGGTACTGACGGGGGCGTTGCCGTATGTCGAGGTGGTCTTGGTGGCGCTGTGCTTCGGGTGGATCGACTCCACCGTCAAGAAGATGCCCGACGGACGGCTGGCGCAGCGCATCTCGCCGCGCCGCAAGAACAGCCACTGGACGGAGCTCAACATCCGCCGCTGCCAGGAGCTGGAACACCAAGGCCTGATGACCGCCGCCGGCCGCAACGCCCTGCCCCAACACACAATAACGCATTCACACAATAACGCATTCACTATGGAATACATTACAGAAAAGAACAGGATCTGCGCCGTCGAGGGCGGCGAGGAGGTGGGCGAGGTGACGTTCCCGCTGAGGGATGGCATCTACGTCATCAACCACACCTACGTGGACGACCGCCTGCGGGGCCAGGGCATCGCCGGCGAGCTGGTGCGGCGGGCCGTGGAGGAGATCGAACGCCGCGGCGGACAGTACAAAGCCACCTGCAGCTACGCCCAGCTGTGGCTGGCCCGCCATCGCGGCTGCGAGATCACCAGCCCGCTGAGCTGCCCGATCAACTGAAATCGAACAAACAAAAACATACTGACATGAAAAGACTGACCACACTCACCTTGGCCGCCCTGCTGCTGGCGGCATGCACGAGCAACGAAGCGAAACTGAAACAGCGGGCCGAAGAGCTCTGCCGCTACATCCCCGACCACGAGCTGCGGGAGGAGTCGAAAGACTATATGACGGCGGATTTCTACGCCGTGCTGGACACGATGTTCAACCACCTGCCCGAACACGAGGCCATGGATCACGAATGGCTCTACTACTTCGTCACCGGCAACGGCGGCACCATCGCCGACTACACCGTCACCGCCGTGGAGCAGACCGACAAGGACCACGCCGTGGCCACCATCAGTGTGCGGCAGCAGTGGGAACCCCTCCGCCCTGCGGGCACCTCCCCTTGTGAAGGGGAGGAGTCTGCCGAAGACACCGACGTCGAGGAGCACAAGCTCTATATGGAGCGCGTCGACGGCCGGTGGCTGATGGCCGACTTCGACGGGCACAAAGCCGACTGCGTGCGCCACATCGAGATTTCGCGTCAGGAGCAGGCCGTACGCGACGCCATCGGCGACTACCTGGTACGCGAGATCGGGGTGTACTACCTGCATGACACCGCGCGCCAGGACCTCTGCATCCCCTCGCTGATGATCGTGGCCGGCGAGGAGGAGAGCGACACCGTGGCGCAAGTGTGGTGCGACTGCTGGGTGTTCTGGTACACGCCGAGCGGCGACACGCTGAAGTGCGTCTCGGGCGGCAACCACAGCGGCATGATGACCCTCGTGCTGCAGGACGGCAAGCCCGTGGTCAAAACCTTCGAGCAGACCGTCGACGGCGCGGGCTGGGAGGCCAGCGCCCGCCGCATCTTCGGCAAGCACTACGACGTCTACCAGAACATGCACTCCAATCATGATGTCCAGGAAGCCGTCCGCCGCGAACAGCTGCGCTACTACCTGAAGCGCCACCACCTCCCCTACCGCTACTACCAGGACTACGGCTGGCCTGCGGTGGCGATCGAGGACTGATGGTACGCAGGCACCCCGAACGAAGAATCAATCATGGATATGACCACCGAGCATCTAACCCTTTCGCCCATGCAGCACCGGGAAATCGCCCAATGCGCCGAGCTGTCTGTGCAGGCCTTCGCCGACTACGAGTATTTCACCAACTTCTTCGCTGACCGCGAGGAGCGGCTGGCCTTTATGCGGGCGATGATACACAGCGAGTACCGCACGACACGGCGGCGTGCGCACTTCCTCGTCGGCCACAGCGGCGGGGTGCCGGTGGCCGTGGCCGACCTCTTTCCGCCCGACTGGCGCAAGCCTTCAGACCTGCAATACCTGCTGCACGGATGGGGACGCGTGCTGCGGCTGCCGAAGCAGGACATCGTCAAGGAATGGCTGGCGATGGACACCCAGGCCGGCCACTACTGCCACACCCTGCTGGGCGGCACCACCTGGTATCTCAGCTCGCTCACCGTCAGTCCCGAGCACCAAGGGCAAGGCTATGGCCGCGAGATGCTGATGGACGGCGTCGTGCCCTATATCCGCCAGCACGGCGGCACACGCCTCTGCTTCTTCACCAACAGCGAGCGCAACCTGGCCTTCTATCGCCATCTGGGCTTCGAGGTGGCCGACTACCAGGAGCTCGACTGCCGCGGGACGAAGATGGGCAGCTGGAGCATCGTCTGCGAGATGCCGCAACAGCCGTGAACGACACCCTTGGCTAATCGCTGTCGTCCCATACATAGAGACGACGAAACACCTATCGGAGAAGGTTTTTGACGCTCGGGAGCCAAGTATTTTTGTCAGTGTCGGCAATTTATTGTATCTTTGCAGCGTTTTTCAGACCCCAACGGCAACGCTAAAACGCATTGATACAATGACACAATACGACTTCGACACACCGATCGACCGCCATGGAACCGACTGCTTCAAGTGGGATGCCCTGCCGGGCATGTACGGCCGCAACGACCTGACGCCCATGTGGGTGGCCGATATGGATTGGCGGTCGCCCGACTTCGTGCTGGAGGCCATGCGCCGGCGTTTGGACCACCCCGTGCTGGGCTACACCATGCCCTCCGACGGCTACTGGCAGGCCGTCACCGCCTGGCTGGCGAAGCACTACGATATACATACCACCAAAGACACCCTCCACTTCATCCCTGGCATCGTGGCGGGCATCAGCTATGCCCTGCTTTGCTTCACCCAGCCCGGCGACCGGGTGCTGGTGACCACGCCCGTCTACCCGCCCTTCCTCAACGTGCCGAAGGGCTGCGGCCGCGAGGTGATATGCAGTCCGCTGAAAATCGAGGAGGGTCGGTTTGCGATCGATTTCGACGACTTCGAGCGCAAGGCCGAGGGCTGCAAGATATTCATCATGAGCAATCCCCACAACCCCGCCGGCACCCTGTGGGGTGCGGAGACGCTGCGGCGTGTCGCCGACATCTGCCACCGCAAGGGGCTCCTCGTGGTAAGCGACGAGATCCATGCTGACCTCACGCTGCCATTGTTACCCCTCCGGCCTTCAGCACCCCTCCGGCCATCAGCACCCCTCCGCCCTTCGGGTACCTCCCCTTTGCAAGGGGAGGAATGCCTGGCTGCAATACAATCCGAAGGGGAGGTGCCATCAACCTCAACAAAATCCTCCCCTTGCGAAGGGGAGGTGCCCGAAGGGCGGAGGGGTCACGTGAGCTACAGCACCGTCTGCCCCGAAGCCGCCGCCCACAGCATCACCTTCATGGCACCCAGCAAGACCTTCAACATCGCAGGCCTGGGCAGTTCGGTATGTTGCATCACCGATGCAACACTGAGGAAACGCTTCTTCGGATGGCTCGACGCGCTGGGCGTCGCCGGTGGCAATATCTTCGCCTTCACCGCCGCCGAGGCGGCCTTCCGCGAGGGCGAGGAATGGCAGCGCCAGATGCTGGACTATCTGAACGCAAATGTTCAGGCCCTTGACAGATACCTAAGAGAGCGCCTGCCCAAGGTGAAGGCCGTGCTGCCCGAGGCTTCCTACCTCGCCTGGCTCGACTTCAGCGCCTACGGCATCCCCCATAAGGAACTGGCCAACCGCTTCATCAACGAGGCCAAGGTGGTCATGAACGACGGCACCACATTCGGCGGCCCGGATTACGAGGGCTGCTTCCGCCTCAACATCGGATGCCCGCGCGCCCAGCTGGTCGACTGTCTGGAACGGATAGAAAGAATAATCAATAAACAATAACGCAACATGAAGAAACTCTTACTGATGACAATCGTTGCCGTGATGGCCGTGGGCTGTGGCGGCAGCAAGAAAGCCGAGAAGGCCCAGAATCCGCAGGAGCGCGTGACCATCATGCACGTCAACGACTTCGAGGCCTTGGTGCAATCCAACCGGATGCGCGTCATCGACGTGCGTACGCGCAGCGAGTTCAACGAGGGCCATATCGCGGGTGCCGAGAACATCGACATCAACCAGCCCGACTTCGTCGAGCGGCTACGTCTGAAAGACGAGCAGGTGGCTGTCTACTGCCGCACCGGCAAGCGCAGCGGAAGGGCCGCCTTGCTGTTGGCCGAACAGGGCACCTACGTCTACGACCTCGGCGGCGGCCTCCAGGCCTGGCAACAAGCCGGCAAGCCCACCGTCAAATAAAAGTGGAGGAAATAGAAGAGAGGAACGCGGCCTGACGGCCGCGTTCCTCTCTTTTACTGTCCGTTCTTATCGAACCTCGTAGATGGGGATGCGGTAACGGGTTGAATTCTGTCCGAAATTATGGATGTATCCCACCGTGATGCTGGGCAACCCCACGCCATAGAACTTACCCGACGGGCCCATGCCGCCACCAATACTCGGCGTGACCATCACATACTTGGCGTCGAGGAAAAGGTCGCCCCGACGGCCGAGATAGTAGCGGAACAGCAGGCCGAAGTTGGTAGCCACATCGAACGACGGGCGGTCGAAGCGCCATACGGGACCCGCGCCAAGATACGGCAGCAGGTTGAAGCGCACACCCCGTCCCCGGAAGATGAGGTTACTCACATTGAGCATCAGGTCGGCATGCAGGAAGGCGTAGCGGTAGCCTGGGCCGGCGCAGAGGTTGATGGTGTCGTACTGCTCGTGGGCCGAAAAGCCACCCACCTCGGCACGTACCGACCAGAAGTTGCTGAAGTTGCGTCCAAACATCAACTCAGGCGACACACCCACCATGGCCAACCCACCCAGGTGGTCGTTGGTGAAGAGGTCGAACGCCGAGTAGTTCGGGCCGACACCCACACCGATGAACCAATCCTCGGCAAGGCCGCGCGTGTAGCGCTCCGTACGGCGGTGGAAGGGTTCGGTGCTCTGCCGGAAGAGCAACCCCACACCGAAGGTGTGCAGGTAGTTGTCGCCCGGCGAATTATCGAAGCCCTGCGGCAGGAAGTAGCACTTATACTGCAGGATGGCATCCATATAGTTGCCAATGCGATAGGGGGCTTGCAGGCCCAGCATCATCTGGAAGGCATTGTCGATCGACGAATTGTCCATACCCATCAACCACGCAGCCCCCAAGCCCAGGATCGGATAAAACGGTACAGGGCTGAGGTAGTTACGGTTGTACACATGGAAGAAGGTCGAGTTGACATCCCATTTGAATTCGGCATTGGCGAAAAGGAACGTCGAACTGTTGCCGGCGGCATCGGACCTCATGATGCCATCCAACGAGACCTGGAACGCCAACGGACTGGCCAACCAGACACCGCCGGTGAGGTTCACCGAGGGGACACCAAAAGAGCTCTCGCCGTTGTGGCTATAGGCACTGGCACCCACTGCAAACGACCCAAAGAGGGTGTTTGAGTAGACGATGCCGTCATTCTCTTGGGCGCGGGCCGTCAAGAGCAGACAGGCCGTCAGCACCGACAACAGAATTTTCTTCATCTTATTCGGATTAACATTTACTTTTGAGCACGCTCGGCAAACTCCTTGGCGCTGACTTTCTCCACCGTGGGATTCAGCTGGGCTTTGAAGAGCTTGGCGAGGTTCTCGGCATAGATACGGTCGACCAACTGCTGCACATTCTTGCGGTCGGCAGCGATGCTGCGGGCGGCCTGCTCCAGGCGCTGCTCGGTCTCCTCTTTCTTCTCGCCTTCGGGCTTCTGGTCGTTGTGGCGCAAGATGTCCTTGATGTAGTCGACGATCTGATTGCTTGTCGGCTCGACGGGCTGGATCTCCTCCAGTTTCGACTCGATGAGCTCCCACTTCAGCGAGGGCAGGTACTTCTCAGCCCAGTCGGCCTCAATCGACTCGGGGGTCATATCCTTCTCGCCACGGCTGGCAAACCAACGCTTCAGGAA
>CAMNIH010000097.1 GCA_946540365.1 uncultured Bacteroidales bacterium | reverse complement strand
TATTTACTCGGGATTGTCAGCTCAATTCAGTCTTTGTTTCCTACATGTTTCTATTAGTTTTGTTTGTCGGTGCAAGGATACGACTTTTATTCCATTCGGCAAAATTTAAATCCTTGTTGCCTTTTTGACAGAAGAACCTTTTGGCTGGGTTGCGGAAAATTCGTGTCTTTACATAATATTTGACAGTGTATGGGTTCGATTATACAAACACACTGAAGTTGTCGGGTGTGATCACCTGAAATGGGGTGTCGGGATAGGTGTCGACGAATGCTTTGGGCAACTTGGCGTTGGGCTTGTGCCATTTGAACTCGAACGCCGCCAAGTGGATTATCGCCAAATTCATATTAAATTTAGTGATTTTATTCCCCAAATTATATATGAATTTGGTGATTTGTGGTCTTTGGTGGTTTCGTGGTCTTCTGTATTGATGTTTTTTTTATTCGTCAAAATTATTTTTTATGTCTTTCGATACCGGAAAAATATATAAAAAACATTTGGCCATGTCGGAAAAAAATCGTATTTTTGCAAAATAATTGAGACGCATAGGTGGACTTCGAACAGTATGTAATACAAGGTGAACCGGACCGCAAGGTGCGCGCCGAGAACTGGCAGGTAGCCATCGGGTTGCAGGCCGTGGACGGGCTGCGTCCGTCGCACTATCTGCTACAGACGGCGCAGGAACACATCGAGGGCGACATCAGTATCGACGAGGTGGACCGCCGCATCGCCTCCTACTACCAGACCGAGAACGGCCGTCGCGAGCAGGAGGGCACCGACGAGGCTGACGGCGTGGCGGCCCGCATCGCGCGTCTGCTCTCCGAGGACACATTCACCTTCTCGCCCGCCATGCTGTCGTCTATCCATCGCCGCCTGTTCGAGGGCATTCTGCCCCGCGCCGGCCGTTACCGCCAGACCAATATCAAAAAACATGAGTGGGTATTGGACGACGCTTCAGTGCTTTACACCTCATGCGACATGATCAGCTCCACGCTCGACTATGATTTTGCACAAGAAAAGAAGTTCTCCTACAAGGGGTTACCCATGGGACAGGTCGTGGAACATTTGTGCTCGTTTGTGTCGGGTATCTGGCAGATCCACCCCTTTGGCGAAGGCAATACACGCACTACGGCGGTATTCATTATCAAATACTTGCGCCAGATGGGCTACCATGTGGACAATGAACCTTTCAAGCGCCACTCGTGGTATTTCCGCAACGCCCTTGTTCGTGCCAACTATCAGAATCTGCCAGCCGGGGTGGAACGCAACATGGAATTCCTTGAACTTTTCTTCCGCAACCTGCTGATGGGTGAGGAAAATGAGTTGAAGAATCGCTATCTTCATATCCGCTGGAAGGATGTTGCCAGCGGTGTAAGCGAGGACCAGGATGAATATGGTTCCTTGAGGAGAATAGAAAAAGGTTCGGAGAAAATTGTGAAAAGTTCGGAGAAAATGGCGAAAAGTTCGGAGAAAACACCGAAAAGTTCTCAGAAAACTATTAAAAGTTCGGAGAAAATACTCTGTCTCATTTCGGAGAACCCAGCCATCACAACAGAGGTTCTTGCCGGGCAGGTTGGCATAAGCACCCGTGCGGTGGAGAAGCACCTTGCCAACCTGAAAGCCAAAGGCCTATTGTTGCGTATCGGCCCCGACAAGGGCGGCCACTGGGAAGTTGTCGAAAGGTAAATAACATAATAAAAGTAAGTCATGAGAGTAATGAAGAAAATCTGTCTGTTTGTCCTTGTGCTGGCCATGGGCTATGTCGCCCAGGCGCAGGCTCCAAAGGTTTATGACGAAAACCTCGATGCCATGAAGCAGATCCGTGAGGCCACGGAATTGGCGCGTGAGACGGGCCGCTACGTGATGTGTCAGGTGGGCGGCAACTGGTGCCCGTGGTGCCTGCGGTTTGCCGAGTTTGCCGCTAATGACAGCGTCATCGCCCCGCTGATGAAGGAGAACTACGTCTACATCCATGTCAACTATTCGAAGCAGAACAAGAATCTGGAGGCCATGAAGTACCTCGGCAATCCGGGCCGTTTCGGCTACCCGGCCTTTGTGGTGCTCAACGAGGAGGGGACTCCTATCCATATCCAGGAGAGTGAGAGCCTGGAGGAGGGCAAGGGTTACAGCCGCAAGCGAGTGGAGAAGTTTCTGCGCCTCTGGAACAGGAAGGCTGTGGAGGCGGAGGTGAAGTGACGGAGCGTGGCGCAAGTGCCACGACACGAAACAAAAGATTAATGGAATCTAAAACATGAATATCTTGGTTTCCGGCGGGGCCGGATACATCGGCTCCCACACACTGATTGAACTCTACAAGGCCGGACACACGGCCGTGGTTGTCGACAACCTGAGCAACAGCAATCCCGTGGCGCTGCGCCGCGTAGCGGAGATACTGGGCGACCAGCCGTCCCGGCTGCCGGCGCACCTGCAAATCCCCTTCTACAAGGTTGACATCCGCGACCGCGAGGGGCTGGAGCGCGTCTTTGCCGAACATCGGTTCGATGCCTGCATCCACTTCGCCGGTCTGAAGGCGGTGGGCGAAAGCGTGGAGAAACCGTGGGAGTACTACGAGAACAACATCGGCGGCACCCTGACGCTGGTGGATGTGATGCGCAAGCATGGCTGCAAGAACATCATCTTCAGCTCGTCGGCCACCGTCTACGGCGACCCGGCCGAGATCCCCATCACCGAAAACTGCCCCAAGGGCCAGTGTACGAACCCCTACGGCTGGACCAAGAGCATGCTGGAGCAGGTGCTGATGGACATCCAGAAGGCCGACACGGAGTGGAATGTCGTCCTGCTGCGCTACTTCAACCCCGTGGGGGCGCATCCGTCGGGCCGGATAGGGGAGAACCCCAACGGCATACCGAACAACCTGATGCCCTATATCACCCAGGTGGCCGTGGGCAAGCGCAAGGAGCTCGGGGTCTTCGGCAACGACTACCCCACGCCCGACGGCACGGGAGTGCGCGACTATATCCATGTCGTCGACCTCGCCGCCGCCCATGTCTGCGCGCTGCAGGCCATTGCCCGCCGCTGTGGTACAGGCATATATAATATAGGTACCGGCCACGGCTACTCCGTGCTCGACATGGTGAAGGCTTTCGTCCGCGTCAACGGCGTCGACGTGCCCTACAGCATCAAGCCCCGTCGTGCGGGCGACATCGCCACCTGCTACTGCAACCCCGCCAAGGCCAAGGTCGAGCTGGGCTGGGAGGCCAAGTACGGCATCGACGACATGGTGCGCGACAGCTGGAACTGGCAGCGCCAGAACCCGGAGGGGTATGAGGGTGCTTGAAAATTATTGTTTACTTTATAAATAAATAAAATATGGGTATCATTGTCACAATTCTCATCGGAGCATTGGCCGGATTTCTGGCCGGCAAGCTCATGAAAGGCTCGGGCTTCGGCTTCTGGGTCAACCTCCTCGTCGGCATCGTCGGCGGTTTTATCGGCGGCAACGTCCTCTCGTGGATCGGCATCGACTGGGGCGGCTCCCTGGTCGGCCGTATCGTCACCGCCGTCATCGGCGCCGTCATCCTCCTGTGGGTCATCTCCCTCATCAAGAAGAAGTAGCTTGACGGGAACCGTACTGACATCGGGACTGCCATTTTGGCAGTCCTTTTTTGTTTGGTATTCTATTTGCTTTAGGGTCAGGTGTAAAAACAAATCGAAACAAATCAAAAATCAAATAACTATGACCTTAGACAAGTTCACAATCAAAGCGCAGGAAGCCGTGCAGAAGGCCCAGGAGATTGCCCTCGGAGGGCAGCACCCGGCCATCGAGACGGCCCACCTGCTGAAGGGGCTCCTCTCGGAGGACGAGAACGTCACCCCTTACCTCCTCAAGAAGATGGAGGTCAACATCCCCCGCCTGACGCAACAGGTGGATGACATCCTGGGCACGCTGCCTCACGTCAGCGGTGGCCAGGTCTATTTGAGCAACGACGCCAACCAGGCCCTCGTCAACGCCCAGCAGCGCGCCACCAAGATGAACGACGAGTTCGTCAGCGTCGAGCACCTGCTGCTCGGCCTCCTCTCCGGCCGCGACCGCATCAGCCAGCTGCTGAAGGACGCCGGCTGCAGCGAGAAGGCCCTGACGGCCGCCATCGCCGACCTCCGCAAGGGCAGCAAGGTGACCAGCCAGAATCAGGAGCAGACCATGAACGCCCTGAACAAGTACGCCAAGAACCTCAACCAGCTGGCCCAGGCCGGCAAGCTCGACCCGGTTATCGGGCGCGACGAGGAGATCCGCCGTGTGCTGCAGATCCTCAGCCGCCGCACCAAGAACAACCCCATCCTCATCGGCGAGCCCGGCGTCGGCAAGACGGCCATCGCCGAGGGTCTGGCGCAGCGTATCGTCAGCGGCGACGTGGCCGAGAACCTGAAGTCGAAGACCATCTACAGCCTCGACATGGGCGCCCTCATCGCCGGCGCCAAGTACAAAGGCGAATTCGAGGAGCGACTCAAGTCCGTCATCCGCGAAATCAACGAGGCCGACGGCGAGATCATCCTCTTCATCGACGAGATCCACACCCTCGTCGGTGCGGGCGGAGGCGAGGGCGCCATGGACGCCGCCAACATCCTCAAGCCCGCCTTGGCCCGTGGCGAGCTCCGCGCCATCGGCGCCACCACGCTCGCCGAGTACCAGAAGTACTTCGAGAAGGACAAGGCCCTCGAGCGCCGTTTCCAGAGCGTACTCATTGACGAGCCCTCGGTGCCCGACACCATCAGCATCCTCCGTGGGCTGAAGGAGCGCTACGAGGTACACCACCGCGTGCGTATCAAGGACGAGGCCATCATCGCCGCCGCCGAGCTCTCGCACCGCTACATCTCCGACCGTTTCCTGCCCGACAAGGCCATCGACCTCATCGACGAGGCGGCCGCCAAGCTGCGGCTCGAGATCGACTCGGTGCCTGAGGAGCTCGACGAGATCGAGCGCCGCATCCGCCAGCTCGAGATCGAGCGCGAGGCCATCAAGCGCGAGAACGACCAGGACAAGATCGCCCAGATCGACAAGGAACTGGGCACCTTGCGCGAGCAGCGCGACCAGATGAAGGCCCGCTGGCAGAACGAGAAGCAGATCGTCGAGGCCATCCAGGCCGAGGTGAAGAACATCGAAAGCTTCAAGTTCGAGGCCGAGCAGGCCGAGCGGCAGGGCGACTACGGCAAGGTGGCCGAGTTGCGCTACGGCCGCATCAAGGAGGCCGAGAAGAAAGTACAGGACCTCAAGCTGCAACTCAAGCAGATGCAGGCCTCCGGCGCCCTGATCAACGAGGAGGTCGACTCCGAGCAGATCGCCGAGGTGGTCTCCAAGTGGACCGGCATCCCCGTGACCCGCATGCTGCAGAGCGAGCGCGAACGCCTGCTGCACCTTGAGGACGAGCTGCACAAGCGCGTCGTCGGCCAGGACGAGGCCATCTCCGTCATCGCCAACGCCGTGCGCCGCTCGCGTGCCGGCCTGAGCGACGGCAAGCGACCCATCGGCTCCTTCATCTTCCTCGGCACCACCGGCGTCGGCAAGACCGAGCTCGCCAAGGCATTGGCCGAGGTGCTCTTCGACGACGAGAACATGATGGTGCGTATCGATATGTCCGAGTACCAGGAGCGCCACAGCGTCAGCCGCCTCATCGGAGCGCCTCCGGGCTACGTCGGCTACGACGAGAGCGGCCAGCTCACCGAGGCCGTCAGGAGAAAACCCTACTCCATCGTCCTCTTCGACGAGATCGAGAAGGCCCACCCCGATGTGTTCAACATCCTGCTGCAGGTCCTCGAGGACGGTCGACTGACCGACAACAAGGGCCGCACCTGCGACTTCAAGAACACCATCATCATCATGACTTCCAACATGGGCTCCGACGTCATCCGCGAGAAGCTGGAACACAACCCCAACCCCTCGCCCTACGACCTCGACGAGACCAAGCAGGCCGTCATGGAACTGCTCAAGCAGCGCATACGCCCCGAGTTCCTCAACCGTATCGACGAGATCATCATGTTCCAGCCGCTCACCCAGAGCCAGATCCGCGACATCGTGCGCATACAGCTCCGCTCCGTGGCCCACATGCTGGAGCAGAACGACATCACCATCAGCGCCACCGACGAGGCCGTCAACCGCCTGGCCGAGGTGGGCTTCGACCCCGCCATGGGCGCCCGACCGGTGAAGCGTGTCATCCAGCGCGAGATACTGAACGAGATGAGCCGCCAGCTGCTCGAGGGCAAGATCCACAGCAACGAGACCATCATCATCGATGTCATCGACGACCACTTCGTCTTCTACAACCCGGCGCAAAGCGAGGGCAGTGCGAAGCAATAACCCGTGAGCCTGTCGCCCACAAAATGCAAAGGAGTCCCCGTGCGGGGGCTCCTTTTTTTATGTCATGCCGGCAAAACGGCAGCCCCGTCGGGGCGACGGGAACCCACGCTGACCTTTCCGTCGCCCCTACGGGGCTTTTGATGTCGCGGTGGGGCGCCTACCGTGGGCTCGCGCCCACGGCTACTTTCCGTCGTCCCCTGACGGGGACT
>CAMNIH010000096.1 GCA_946540365.1 uncultured Bacteroidales bacterium | reverse complement strand
GCCAGGAAAGCCTTGAAGCGACGGCCTTCGTTGTAGCCCTTCACATCGTGGTTGTGGCCGGCCAGCCAGTAGACGCTGTAGCCGCCGAAGCTGGCGCCACAGGCACCGATACGCTCGCGGTCGATCTGCTTGATATTGTCGGCAGCCCAGTCGGTGGCAGCCATGTAGTCCTGCATGCAGAGTCCACCGTAGTCGCCGCTGATTTCCTCAAGCCACTCCATGCCGAAGCCCGGCACACCGCGGCGGTTGGGGGCGATGACGAAGTAGCCGGCGCCAGACATCACCTCGAAGTTCCAGCGGGTGCTCCAGAACTGGCTGACCATCGTCTGTGGACCGCCCTCGCAGAAGAGGAGCGCGGGATAGGTCTTGGTGCTGTCGTAGTCGTAGGGGTAGATAATCCAGGTGAGCATCTCCTGACCGTCGACGGTCTTGATCCACTGCTCCTTGACCTCACCCATGCGCACTTGCGAGAGCACGTCGTCGTTGAAGGTGCTGATCTTGGTGCCTTCAGCCACCGTGTCGGCAAGGTTGTAGGTGTAGAGCGTGGCGGGGTACTGGATGGAAGCCTGCGTGGCGACAATCTTGTCGCCAGCCAGCTGGATGCCATTGACATCGTGGTAGCCGTGGCTGACCTGACGGATGGCCTTGGTCTCGCGGTTGAAAGTGAAGATCTCGTTCATGCCGCGGTACATGACGACAGCGTAGAGGTCGCGGTCGTTCTCGCCCCACACAATCCCCGAAACACCGTAGTCGAAGCCTTCGGTGAGATCCACCTTGGCACCGCTTTCGATGTCGAGGACCATCAGGCGCAGCTTGTCGCTTTCGTAGCCGTCGCGCTCCATGCTCTCCCAGGCCAGCATCGTGCCGTCGTGGCTGAAGACAGGGTTCTGGTCATAACCCATGATCCCCTCGCTAACGTTGCGGGTCTCACCGGTCTCGATGTTATAGAGATAGATATCGCTGTTCGTCGAATGGGCGTAGTCGTAGCCGGTCTTCTTGCGGCAGGTGTAGGCGATCAGCTTGCTGTCGGGGCTGTAGTTGTACTGCTCCGTGCCACCCCACGGGCGCATCGGGCTCTCGTAGGGCTCGCCGCCCAGGATGTCGACGGCCTTGGCCATGTCGGCCTTGCCACCGTTGAGGGTCACATAGTAGATGTGCGGAATCTCATCCACCCACTGGTCCCAGTGGCGGTACATCAGGTCTTCGTTGATGCGGCCCGTCGTCTTGTCGAGGCCGGCAAAGAGCTTGTCGACGTGCTCGGGGCGCTCGACGGGGATGGTGCTGATATACACCAACGAGTTCTTGTCGGGAGCCAGCTTGAAGCCCTCGAAGCCCCGCTCGCTCTCGGCCACGACGGTCTCGCGCTTGTTGCTGAGGTTCATCGACAGGATCTGGTTGCCACGGCAGTACATGATGGTGTTGTCGTCGTACCACACCGGGCTGAACTCGCTCTGGGCCGTGGTGGTGAGGCGGGTGGCCTCGCCGCCGGTGGTGGGGATGGTGTACAGCTCGGCGTTGTTCTTGTTCTGCTCCATGTCGGTGTAGCGCACCGTGTAGAGCACCGTGCTGCCGTCGGGGCTGACGGCATATTCGCTCATCACGCCCAGGCTCCACATCACCTCGGGGGTGAAGCGGCCATTCTCGATGGCCACCTGTTGTTTCTCAACCGGCTTTTCTGCCGACTGATGGGTGCGGCAGGCTGTCAGGCATAGCACACCTGCCGTCAGGAAAAGTAGCGTTTTCTTCATCCTTTCTGATTTCGTATTTTATTTATTGATTTAGTTCTATTCCAACCTGGACTCGATGCGGGTGGCGACGTCGACCCCGTAGAAATTATAGCCCGAATGCCCCGGCTCCACCACATTCAGCATCACCGTGGTGCGGTCTATCGGCTCGAAGGTGACGACATAGTTCAGCACGTCGTATCCGCCATCGTTATGTGCGAAGTACGTGGGCTCCGGATAGAGCGTTATGCCCTCCACCTCCACCATCGCAAAGCGCTTGCCGGTCATCGCGTCCTCGATATAGATCTCAGGCATGAGGCTGATCCCATTGTCGGGAATCGGCCGATGCACAGGCGTGCGGCCATGGTAGCGGAAATGCACCTTGGTGGACTCCTTGGTGATCTCGATCCGCTCGATGCTGACATCCTCGGCATTCACCGAACAGCTCTCCACCGACGGGAAGTCGATCTGGCGCGGCACCTTGGGGTTCTGCCATGCCCAGCGGTTCGGGTCGCGGGGGGCGGCCACCACCTTCTGCTCTTTCACACGCTCGTGCTGCAGGTCGGACTTGACAGCGTAGCAGATCATCTTGGGGTTGAACGAGAAAACCACGTTGCCCGCCGGCTCGCCCGTGACGTGGGTCGTGCGGCTCCGCATGTTGTACCTGCTGTAGAGCGAGGCGGCACGCGTGCCGTTGAGGCTGACGGCATTGTACACCGCCTGCGTGCCGTGCATCCCGTCGTCGACGGTGGCGTTGGGACGCCCGAAATCGTCCACCACCTCATAGTAACTCTTGCCGATATAGATGTCCTCCAGGTCGTCATCGGCCGACACATAACGGCTCAGCCAACAGCCCGACAACAAGAGGGCCGTTGGCATCAACGCTATCAAAAACAGTTTCCTCATCGTTTAGTTCTTCAGTTTACCGGCGCGCCAGGTGCCTTCAAGCACCGTACCGTCGGCCTCGACCAACTTACCTTGACCATTGTACATATCGTTCAGCCACGAACCGGTGTACATCGCGCCGGTGTGGAACGTGTAGGTACCCTCACCGTTGAAATGTCCACGCTGGAACTGACCCTCGTAGCGGTCGTTGTTGGGGAACACCTTGACGCCCTGTCCGTGGGCGGCACCGTCGACAAAGGGACCCATATAGCGGGTTCCGTCGGGCCAAGTGGCCGTGCCCTCGCCGGTACCCATCTCCGTCCATTCGCCTTCGATCACACAGCCGTTGGGCATCGTGATGGTACCGTGACCCTTGGCCACATTATCCACCCACTGGCCCTGATACACAATGCCGTTGGCGTATGTAAACGTACCCTCGCCATTGGGCATGTCTTTCTTCCACTCACCCTCGTAGCTGTTGCCGTTGGTCCACTCCATACGGCCCTTGCCATCTTTCTTGCCCTTGCCGTTGAACTGGCCTGTATAGACGCTTCCGTCCTTGTAGGTCTTCGTTTCCGCCACTTGGGCATAGACACTGCCGCTCACAAGCAGCCCCAGGGCTAACATGGTAGTCAATTTGACAATTCGTTTCATAGCGATTGATGTTTAGTTTATACTATCGTTTTACTTAATCATCTGTAAAAAAGGATGTAAGACATTTGTCCGACACCAAATTTTTCTGCAAATATACACTTTTTTTTGAAAATGGGGAAAAAAAGTCACCGCGTCGCAACCGCGACCTCACACCTCGGCCAGCCAGTCGAGCATGGGTTTTATGGCGTTGGCCGTGACGTACGGCTGCATCCGGCGCTGCCTGACGGCCTTCTGCTCCTCGCCGAATTCCACCTCCATCAGCTCGGTCACCGCCGCCCGCAACGCCTCGTTGCTGTCGGCCACCCGGCAGAGGTCTGCCAGGCCGGTGCCGGCCACCATCGGGCTGTTCACCACACAGTGCCTGCCCTTGAAGAGCGAGTTGAGCAGCTTCACCTTCAACCCCGTGGCCTGGTGCGAAAGCAGTATGTTGACCTGCGCCTCGGCCACTATCCGCTCCATCTCCTCGTCCGTGGGGTCGGCCACGAGCGTCACCCGTGGCTTCCGCTCCGCCAGCGCCCGCAGGGTCGCCGAGGGGGCATGCCCGGCCACCACCAGACGGCACCCGAGGCCGTCGAAGACGTCGTCGATCAGCTCCACGGCCGCCCGCTCGTTGTCGCCCACCGACAGGTCGCCGTGGAAGACGGCATAGTCGCCCCGTCCGGGCAACGCGCTGACGGCGCGGTTGGGATGCCCGCACACCACCGTGGCCACCCGCCGGCAGCCGGCGGCCTCGAAGTGGGCGCGGTCGGCATCCGACACGGTGAACACCGCCGACGCACGCCGCAGTATGTCCTCGTAGCGCTTCAGTTTCCAGGCTTCCAACGAGAGATAGAGCCGCTTGGCCATCCGCCGCTCCGACGCGGCTAAACGGCCGTAGTATTCAGCCTCCACATTGTGTGCCCGCACCGCTATGGGGCGTCCTGCCGGCCAGTCGCCTTCGAGCAGCGAGCAGCAGTGGATCCCCTCGAGCAGCAGCGGCAGCCGGTCCTGCTGCAGGCGCTGCCGCAGCGGCTCGTTGTCGCGCGAACTGACGATGAACGGGCGCCGTCCCAGCTGCAGCCACCACGACATGTCGCGCCGGTAGTAGGCCACCTCGTCGCACAAGGCCTCCAGCTCCGGCGCCGCCGCACGGCCGTAGGTGAAGCAGTGCAGATGCACCCCCACCCCAGCCTCGCTCAGGGCGCGCAGACGGTAGTAGACGTCCATCACGCCCCCGTAGTCGGCCGGCCACGGCACATTGAATGCCACCACATGCAGCCCGTCAGCCATCGTCGTCAAATATTGATCTGCCATCCGTCGTAGGCCAGCGCCACCCCCTCGGGCAACTCGCGCTGCACCTCCTCGTGCAGGCCCATCTCGTGGCTGATATGCGTCAGGTAGGCTCGCTCGGGCGCCACCTGCGCAACCACCTCCAGGGCTTCGGACAGGCAGAAGTGTGAAAAATGTTTCTCTTTTCTCAATGCGTTCAGCACCAGCACCCTCACCCCCTTCAGCTTGCGCATCTCCTCCGGCGCGATGTGGTTGGCGTCGGTGATATAGGCCAGGTCGCCGATGCGGTAGCCCAGGATGGGCAGATCCTTGTGCATCACGCGGATGGGCACAACCGTCTCGCCCGCCGCCTCGAACGGCTCGCCGTCGACGGTGTGCAGGTTGGCCTCGGGCAGGCCCGGATAGACATGCGGCTCGAAGATGTAGTGGTAGTCGCGACGTACAGCCACCTCCGCCTCGGCGTTGAGGTACACCTCCATCTTCCTGTGCTGCACGTAGTTGAACGACCTGATATCGTCCAGCCCGCCCACATGGTCTCGATGGGCGTGGGTGATGAGGATGGCATCGAGGTGGTCGACCCTGTGCCGCAGCATCTGCTGCCGGAAGTCGGGGCCGATGTCGAACAGGATATTGCGGCCGCCGTCGGTCGTCAGCAGCGCCGCCGTGCGGAGCCTGTTGTCGTGCGGGTCGCACGAACTACACACCCCGCAGCGGCAGGCAATCACCGGCACCCCCTGCGAAGTACCCGTGCCCAAGAATGTCAGCCTCACTGCTCCTTGTGTGTCAGTTTGAAGCCGACGCCGTGTACGTTGACGATCTCGACCGTCGGATCGGCTTTCAGATACTTACGCAACTTGGTGATATACACGTCCATCGAGCGGGCCGCGAAGTAGCTGTCGTCCTTCCAGATCTTCTGCAGCGTGGTGTTGCGGTCCACCAGCTGGTTGAAGTTGATGGCGAAGATGCGCAGCAGGTCGCACTCCTTGGCCGTCAGGCGCTGAATATCGTCGCCGATGGCCAGCGTCTGGTGTACATAGTCGAAGGTGAAGTTGCCGATACGGAACACATTCTTGTCCGGCCGGTCCTCGTTGAACGAGCGGCGCATCGTGGCATTCAGGCGGGCCAGCAGCTCCTCCATCGAGAAGGGCTTGGTGATATAGTCGTCGGCCCCCACCTCGAAGCCTTTCAGCTTGTCCTCTTCCATATTCTTGGCGGTCAGGAAGATGATAGGCACCTTCTTGTCCACCTTGCGTATCTCTTTGGCTACGGCGAAGCCGTCCTTGACGGGCATCATCACGTCCAGGATACAGGCATCCACATCTTCCTCGTCGAAACTGTTGAGTGCCTCCTCGCCGTCCTTGGTCCACACCACGGTGTAGCCCTTCTGGGTCAGATAGGCCTTCAGGATGGTGCCCAGATTGGGGTCGTCCTCGGCCACCAGCAATTTAATTCCGAGATTCATAGCTTTTTATAATTAATCAGTTATCGTGATTTTCTCTATCAGGTCGCCCGGACGGATCATGTCGATCACGGGCCAGTCCTGCTCGTCCACGCGGCCGAAGCAGGTGTGTACACCGTCCAGGTGCTGGGTGTTCGTGCGGTTGTGGCAGATAAAGAACTGGCTGCCGCCGGTGTCCTTGCCGGCATGGGCCATGCTCATCACACCGCGGTCGTGGCGCTGCAGGGGGGCCGACGTCTCGCACTTGATCGTCCAGCCTGGGCCGCCGGTGCCCACACGCGGGTCGCCCACATTGCGGCTGAAGGGGCATCCGCCTTGAATCACAAAGTCGGGTATCACGCGGTGGAACCGCAAGCCGTCGTAGAAGCCGCTGCGGGCCAGTTTCGCAAAATTGGCCACCGTACCCGGCACCTCTTTCTCGTACAGGGTCACATGCATCGTGCCCCTCTGTGTCTTGATTTCAGCTTTCATTTATACTTCTCCTTTATTACGTGGTTACACGCACCCTCGCCTGCTCCATCTCGCGTTCTTTATCCTTTTTGTACCTCGATAACTGCATTAATTGCATTTTATTGTGCAAAATGTTAATTTTTTTTTGTTAATTTATATCTCCAAGCGGAACATCTGTCATAGCTCGATCAGATTGTAAAAGATTTTAAAAGAGACGGTCTCTAACCGAATCACCAGAATCACCCGACGCTGGG
>CAMNIH010000095.1 GCA_946540365.1 uncultured Bacteroidales bacterium | reverse complement strand
AAGATAGATTCCAGTTGGTATGAGGTGCTGAAGCCGCAGTTTGAGGCTCCGTACTTCGCCGAGCTCAAGAACTTCCTCGTGGCCGAACGGCAGCAGTACACCTGCTACCCGCCGGGCAGCAAGATCTTCGCCGCCTTCGACGCCACCCCCTTCGACCGCGTGAAGGTGGTCATCCTGGGGCAGGACCCCTATCACGAGCCCGGCCAGGCCATGGGCCTCTGCTTCTCGGTGCCGCAGGGGGTGCAGGTGCCGCCCTCGCTGGTGAACATCATCAAGGAGATCAACGACGACCTCGGCACACAGATCCCCGCCACCTGCGGCGACCTCACGGGCTGGGCCCGGCAGGGGGTGCTGCTGCTCAACGCCACCCTCACCGTACGTGCCCACCAGGCCGGCAGCCACCAGCACCACGGCTGGGAGCAATTCACCGACGCCGCCATCCAGGCCCTCGCCGAACGACGCCACGGCCTGGTGTTCCTGCTCTGGGGCAGCTACGCCATCGCCAAGCGCAAACTCATCGACCCGCAGCGGCACCATGTGCTCACCGCACCCCACCCCTCGCCGCTGTCGGCCTACCGCGGCTTCTTCGGCTGCCACCATTTCAGTCGCGCCAACACCCTGCTGACCCAGCAAGGCCAAGAGCCCATCGACTGGACCCGCATCGGATAGCGGTGCCTTTCCTGCATCATGACCAGGGTATTTCAACCATAGTTCAACCATAGTTTAACCATAGTTTAACCATAGTTTAACCATAAAAGATGGTAGAACGATCGTTGATCAATGGTTGATATATAAATAAAAACAGGGCGCAGATATGGCCTATACCTGCTGGATATAGGATGTACGGGGAGTCCGGGTGTTAAATTTTCTTAAATTACAAAACACAGCTTGGCCAGTTTTCAAAATGATTGTATCTTTGCACTCGAAATGATATGAAAACAATATCACTTTTCTGAATATAAACAACAAAATATCAACATTATGGAATCGAAAGAGATTGTAAAGAAAATGGGTGTATGGAACAATGGTTTCCTGCAATTACTGGTCAACATCGCGCTGCTGGCGCTGACGGTATGGCTCTGCGTCCATTGGGGCGAGAACGTCACCATCGCGCAGGGCATCCTGATCGGAGTGCTGTGGGTGGCGTGGGGTCTGCACATCGCCGGCTTCAAGATGATGGTCATCCAGCCCAACCACGCGCGCGTACTTACTTTCTTCGGTAAATATGTGGGCACGGTGCGCGACAACGGATTCTTCTGGATCAACCCCTTCTACGTGCGCAAGAAGATGAGCCTGCGCGCCGACAACATGGACGTGGAGCCCATCAAGGTCAACGACCGCAACGGCAACCCGATCATGATCGGTCTGGTGCTGGTGTGGAAGGTGGAGGACACCTACCGCGCCTGCTTCGACGTCGAGGCCGACTCGTACCACAGCTTCGTGGCCGTGCAGAGCGACTCGGCCCTGCGCAAGGTGGCCAGCCTCTACGCCTACGACAACCTGGACAACCACGAGGAGCTCACCCTCCGCAACGGGGGCGACGAGATCAACCGCCGCCTGGAGCAGGAGATCCGCAAGCACCTGGAGATCGCCGGCATCGAGGTGGTCGAGGCCCGCATCAACTACCTGGCCTACGCCCAGGAGATCGCCAGCGTGATGCTCAAGCGGCAGCAGGCCGAGGCCATCATCTCGGCCCGCGAGAAGATCGTCGAAGGGGCCGTCTCGATGGTCGACACCGCCCTCAAGAAGCTGGCCGCCGACCATGTGGTGGAGATGGACGAGGAACGCAAGGCCGCCATGGTGAGCAACCTAATGGTGGTGCTCTGCGGCGACGAAGGCGCCAGCCCCGTGATCAACACCGGAAGCATTTATTAAAAGTTTAGAGGTTATGGGTTATAGGTTATAGATTTAGGGGTCATGGGTTACGCACCACATGGCATCATCAACCCAGAGCTATTAACCCATAACGCCATAACCTATAACCCATAATCTATAACCCATAACCTATAACCTTTCAAAAGAAAATGGAAGAGATACTGAAAGTGGAGGGTCTGAGCAAGACCTTCACCCTCAGCCGCAAGCAGCAGAAGATCGAGCACACCGCCGCCCGCCGCAAGACGGCCGTGGACAACCTGAGCTTCAGCGCCTACCGCGGCGAGATCTTCGGCCTGCTGGGTCCCAACGGGGCCGGCAAGACCACCACCCTGCGCATGCTGGCCACCCTGATCCGGCCCGACAGCGGCGACGCCTGGCTCGATGGCTGCTCGGTGGTATCTGACCCCGAGGCGGTGCGCGGCAAGATTGGGTTCCTCACCTCCGAGCTGAAGCTCGAGGACTTCTTCACGCCGAACTACCTGTTCGACTTCTTCAGCCGCCTGCACGGCGTCGACGAGGCCACCTGCGCCCAGCGCAAGGCCGCCATGTTCAGCCGCTTCGGCATCGACCGCTTCGCCGAGGTCAAGGTGGCCAACCTCTCCACCGGCATGAAGCAGAAGCTCTCGCTGGTCATCTCGCTGGTCCACAACCCGGAGGTCATCATCTTCGACGAGCCCACCAACGGCCTCGACGTGCTGACGGCCCGCACCGTGACCGACTACCTGCAGGAGCTGCGCGCCGAGGGCAAGACCATCATCCTCTCGACCCACATCTTCTCGCTGGTCGAGCGGCTGTGCGACCGCGTGGGCGTCATCATCGACGGCCGCATGATCGCCTGCGGCCCCTTAGCCGAGGTCTGCGACGGCCTCTCGATCGAGGACCGTTTCTTCGAAATGTACAAAGAAGTGAAAGGAGGTGACGAATGAAAAAAGGTAACACCTGGACTATCATCAGCAAAGAGTTCGCCCGTTTCTTCGGCGACCGCCAGCTGTTCTTCACCACGGTCATCATGCCGGGTCTGCTCATCTATGTCATCTACAGCCTGATGGGCAGCGGCATCCAGAAGATGGTCACCGAGGGGCAGGACGAGACCGTCTGCCTGACGGTGCAGAACATGCCGCAGAGCATGGCGCCCGTGCTGAACGCCATCGACAGCAGTCTGGTGGTGGTGGAGCAGCCGTTCACCGACGACGACATCGCCCAGCTGGAAGACAAGGAGATCAACGCCGTCCTGCTGCGCTTCCCCGAGGGCTTCGACCAACTGCCCATTCCCGAACCCGGCCAGCCGGTGCCCAACGTCGAGATCTACTACAACTCGACCAACAACGCCTCGTCGCGCGTCTACTACACCCTCAGCACGATGCTCGGCAACTACAACCGTCCCTTCACCGTCAACATGCCACAGAACGAGGAGCAGCGCTTCGACCAGGCCAGCGAGGAGAGCATCGGCGCCATGATCTGGAGCAAGATGCTGCCCATGCTGATCATCATGATGCTCTTCAGCGGTGTGATGGCCATTGCGCCCAGCAGCATCGCCGGCGAGAAGGAGCGCGGCACCATCGCCACCCTGCTGGTCACCCCCATGCGGCGCAACGAGCTGGCTCTGGGCAAGGTCATCTCCCTCAGCGGCATCGCCCTGCTGAGCGGCATTTCCAGCTTCATCGGCATCGCCCTGTCACTGCCCAAGATGGTCAGCGGCGAGGGGGTGGACTACGCCGACCTGGGCTTCCACTACACCACGGCCGACTACTTCGCGCTGCTGCTGGTCATCTTCGCCTCGGTGCTCATCATGGCTTCGGCCGTGAGCATCCTCTCGGCGCTGGCCAAGGACGTCAAGAATGCCGGCACCATGGTGACCCCCTTCATGCTGGTGGTCATGCTGGCCGGCCTGCTGCCGATGTTCCAGAACGGCGCCGCCGAGAGCCTGCTGGTCTACTGCATCCCCTTCTACAACTCCATCGAGGTGATGGTGGCCGTCTTCGCCCACGAGATGCAGTGGCTGCCCGTCATCGTCACCGTGGCTTCCAACGCGGTCTACACAGGCATCGCCGTCTGGGTGCTCACGCGCATGTTCAACAGCGAGAAAGTGATGTTCAGCCGATGAAGAAGAACTTTGCACTGCGAATCGACTCGGAAGTCTACGACGCCATTGAGAAATGGGCCGCGGACGAGTTCCGCAGTGCCAACGGGCAGATCGAGTGGATCCTGTCCGAAGCACTCAAGAAGGCCAAACGTTATCCCAAACAGATGAAGAAACTAACCATTCTGATACTGATGTGTCTCGGCCTGACGGCCCAAGCCCAATGGTACAACGGGCTGAGTCAGAAGACGGGCCTCGTGCTCAGCCTGCACCTCACCGACACCGCCGTCACCCTCTACAGCCCCCTGCAGAGCGCCGACCCCATCCCCGCCAGCCAGTGGAGCCTCAGCGGCGACACGCTCCGCGTCGACTGCAAGAGCATCGGCCTCAAGGCCGTCCTCACCCGCCGCGACAGCACCCTCGTGGGCTACTGGAAGCAGGGAATTCTCAAGGAGGACATCACCTTCCTTCCCGCCGACACCCTCTTCAGCCTGCAGCGTCCGCAGACACCGCAGCCGCCCTACGCCTTCGAGGAGCAGACCGTCGCCACCGACTACACCGACAGCCAGGGCCATCAGGTCCACCTCGAGGGCACCCTTACCTACCCGCGCACCGGCGGCCCCTTCCCCACCCTGGTGCTCGTCAGCGGCAGTGGCCAGCAGAACCGCGACGAGGAGCTCTTCCAGCACCGTCCCTTTCTGGTGCTGGCCGACTACCTGGCGCGGCGCGGCATCGCCGTGTTGCGCTACGACGACCGCGGCGTGGGCACCTCCCGCTGCTGCTCCCCTTCCCAAACACCCCTCAGTCCTGCGGACAGCTCCCCTTGTGAAGGGGAGCAGCGGCGGGAAGTATCTGAAGGGCAGAAGGGCTCTTGCCTCGACAGCGCCGACACGCGCCTCTTCGCCGAGGATGCCGAGGCCATGCTCCGCGCCCTGAAGGGCAACCCGCACGTCGACCCCGCCCGTCTCGGCATCGGCGGCCACAGCGAGGGCGGCGCCATCGCACCCATGGTGGCGGCCCGGAACAAGGAGGTGAAGTTTGTGGTGATGCTGGCCGGACAGGGCTGCACGGGCCTCGACGTGATGCTGCAGCAGAACGAAGCACTCTACCGCGCCGCCGGCCTCAGCGAGCGCCTGCTCGCCGTCCGCATGGCCGCCATGCGCGAGCTGCTCGCCATGCCCGCCGGCAGCAAGCAGAAGGACTACAAGGCCGTCATCGACCGCCACACCGCCGGACTCGCCAAGGCCGAGGTCGACAGCGTCGGCCTGGGCCGCGGCAGCGCCGCCGCCATGAAGCAGCAGCTCGAAAGCCGCTGGATGCAGTCCTTCCTCACCCTCGACCCCGCAGAGTATCTGCCCAAGGTGAAGGTGCCGGTGCTGGCCTTGAACGGCGCCAAGGACCGCCAGATAGTCTGCCAGCCCAACCTGCAGCGCGTCAAGGCCCTCTGCCCGCAGGCCGACTGCCGCGAGCTGCCGAACCTCAACCACCTCTTCCAGCACTGCACCACCGGCGGCACCGACGAATACCTCCTCATCGAGGAAACCTTCGCCCCCGAAGCCATGCAGGCCATCGTCGATTTTATACTGAAACAATGAATGAGCCAGCCCTCGAGCGTCACCGCTCGCTCTACACCACCTTCGTCATCGGCGCCGCCATCGTCGTCGGCCTCTGCTTCTTCGCACTGATGCGACTGCCCGGCAGCTCGTTGGGCACACGCCTCGGCCTCGCCGCCGTGGTGATAGTGGTCAATGTCTTATTTGCGCTGATGATGAATGTCTACCCGCGCTTAGGAGGTGAGGAAAAGCCAAGAAAAACACTCCGAAAGCCACTGGTACCCTACATTCCCGACCCCGACGGTCTCCGCTGGATCACCGCCGGTGCCTGGACGTTGTGCTTCGCCCTGATGTGGCTGGCCATCACCGCCTACTTCCTGCACGGCCACACGGTCTGGACTCTCATCCTCCCGCTGGTCTTCCTCCTGCTGGTCATGGCCGCCGTCGACATGGCAGTCAACATCCGCCTCTTCCGTGCCGCTGGCCGTCCGGTGACAGGGTTGGTTGTCCTCTACACCCTCGGCGAACTCCTCGACGTGGTGCTGTTCTTCTGCTAATTGTCCTCCACGGCGCCTTTGATCTGCACCTTGGTGATGCCCTCGTCGATGATCGGCCGCACGAGGGCTTTCATCTCTGCGGGGCTGAACTTCTCCAGACCCTGCATCGGCGTGGCGCGGTCGATGGTGTAGACCATCCACTCGCGGGGACGCAGCCGCCGCACGATGTCCATCATGCCCTCCACCACCTCGGGGCGCGACGAGTCGAAATTGTTGCCCCGCAGCATGCAGGTCTGCAGCACAAAGTCGCCCTCGAAGCGTTTCAGGGCCTCGATCACGCGGGCCACGTCGTAGCCCGGCGCCGGCATGTTGATCTTCTCGATCAGCTCGTTGGTGGGGGCGTCGATCTTCATGATGGGGTTGTCCACCCGGCGCAAGGCCTCGAACACCTGCGGCAGGTGTACCCGCGTGGCGTTGCTCAGCACGCTCACCTTGGCCTGGGGGTAGTGCTGGTCGCGCAGACGCAGCGTGTCGTCGATGATCTGCGGGAACTCGGGATTCAGGGTGGGCTCGCCGTCGCCGCTGAAGGTGATGCTGTCCACCGGCGTACCCTCCTTGACCAGCTTGACGAGCATACGCTCCAGGTCGGTGCGCACCTTCTCGGCCGTGGGCAGCACGGTGTCGTTGCGCCCGTCGCGGTTCCAGCCGCACTCGCAGTAGATGCAGTCGAAGTTGCA
>CAMNIH010000094.1 GCA_946540365.1 uncultured Bacteroidales bacterium | reverse complement strand
GCGGATATGGCGTAATTGGTAGCCGCGCAAGACTTAGGATCTTGTTCCGAGAGGAGTGGGGGTTCGAGCCCCCCTATCCGCACTCACAGTAGATAGCAGACAGTTGAAAACTGAAAGAAGAAACACGGGCATACGGTTGTCGCGGTTCAAAGCCGTGGCGCTTGTGCTTTTTCTTTTTTTACACGCGCAGGCGCACGCAAACTATTTGTTGATCCCGATGGACGACGTGCAGAAGAACCACCTGAAAGCCTACGGCGTGGCTTACTGGGCGTTGCAGCGCGAGGCCGAGGTGACATGGCTGCTGAACTACCGTGGGGGCACGTTCATGACCAAGTATGCCGAAGCGCTGGAGCGCGAGTGCCGGCTGAGGGGCGTCACCTGCGAGGTGATTGCCGATGGCCAGTCGAGTGCCATCTTGAGCCATATCGCCGACCCGGCGGTCAATATGGACGCCGTCAAGTTGCAGAAGGCCCCCAAGATCGCCGTCTATTCGCCCAAGAACAAGTTGCCGTGGGACGATGCGGTGACGCTGGTGCTCACCTATGCCGATATACCGTACGACGTGGTCTACGACGAAGAGGTGATGGCCGGTGTGTTGCCGACCTACGACTGGCTGCACCTTCATCATGAGGACTTTACGGGCCAGTACGGCAAGTTCTGGGGCAACTATCGCAGCCAGCAGTGGTACATCGAGGATGTGCGTCTGCAGGAGGCCATGGCCGCCAAGCTGGGTTTCGGCAAGGTCAGCCAGCTGAAGCTGGCCGTGGCCCACAAGATCAGGGACTTCGTGATGGGCGGCGGTTTCCTGTTCGCCATGTGTTCGGCGCCCGACAGCTACGATGTGGCCCTGGCGGCCGAAGGGGTGGACATCTGCGATGTGATGTTCGACGGCGACCCGATCCAGCCCAACGCCCAGGAGGCGCTGGATTACAGCAAGTGCTTTGCATTCAAAGATTTCAGGATCAGCCTGAATCCTACCGAGTATGAGATTTCGACGATAGATATCGACGACCGGCAGCGGATGCGTCAGGTGAACGAGAAAAACGACGTCTTTGTCCTGTTCGACTTCTCGGCCAAGTGGGACTGGATACCCACGATGCTCACCCAGAACCACTCCCGCGTGGTGCATGGCTTCATGGGGCAGACCACCGCTTTTCGCCGCGAGACGGTCAAAAGCGGCTGTGTCATTTTGGCCGAGAACAAAGAGCTCGGCGAGGTGCGCTACCTGCACGGCGAGTACGGCAAGGGCACGTGGACCTTCCTGGGCGGACATGACCCCGAGGACTACCGTCACTTCATCGGCGATCCGCCGACCGACTTGTCGCTCTATCCCAACTCGGCTGGCTATCGATTGATACTGAACAATATATTATTTCCGGCAGCAAAAAAAGAGAAACATAAAACATGATGAAACATAGCTTAGTTTTGGCATTTCTGCTCGTGGGCGTCAGTTCGGCGCTGATGGCCCAGGGCAATGGAACGTGGACCCTCTACAACACCAAGAACTCCGAAATCGGAGGCAACAACATCTCGGCCCTCGCGGCCGACAACAAAGGGGTGTGGGTCGGTACCTATCAGGGCCTCTGCCGCCTCAACGGCGGCTCGTGGCTCGACTACTCGATGTTCAACGAGAAACTCAAGAACCAGTCGGTCAACTGCCTGATGGTCGACAAGCGCGGCGTTGTCTGGATCGGCACCGACGACTACGGTGTCATCGAGTTCGACGGCACTCACTGGACCGAGTACGTCACCGAGACCCGGCGGCTGAAGATGAAGTTCATCAAGGAGATCGTCCAGGACAAGGACGGCGTCTTCTGGATCGGTGTGACGTTGGGCGGCTTGGTCAGCTACGACGGCTACACCTGGGAGAAGTACACTCCCGAGGACTGCGGCCTGCTGAGCGATTTCGTGCTCGACCTGGCGGTGGACCGCGCCAACCGCAAGTGGATCACCACCAATGCGGGCGTCAGCGTCTTCAACGACCGCCGCTGGGTGAGCTACACGGTGGAGAACTCCGGCCTGCCCGACAACATCGTGCCGGCGGTGGCCATCGATGCCAATAATGTCAAGTGGTTCGGCACCCTCAACGGACTGGCCGCCTTCGACGGCGAGGAGTGGCGCATCTGGAACACTGCCAACAGTCCGATGCCGGGCAACCAGGTGAACGACCTGGCCTTCGACGGCGACGGCATGCTGTGGATCGCCACCAGTGCCGGTGTGGCCGTGTTCGACGGCGAGTCGCGTTGGGTGACCTTCACCTCGAAGAACAGCGACCTGCCGGCCGGCAATATCTACAAAGTGGCCGTCAGCCGGCAGGGCGACGTCTGGTTCGGCAGCGACAGCCGTGGCGTCGCCAAGCTGAGCGGCTTCACCATGCCTGCCCCGCAGACCGAAGCCCCGGTGGCCGACGCCGGCCAGCAGGGGTCGCAGGAGGGCGCTGCCGCCGCCCAGCAGCCGGCACAGGAGGAGCGCGTCCGCATCAACCCCCATCTGAGCGAGGGCTATATCACCATCTCCATCGAGAGCCCCTCGGCCACGGTGACCTTCACCAACCGTTCCGACAAGGTGGTCAAGACGGTCACCAACTACCGCAACAACCAGAAGATATCGATCAACAAGCTGCCCAAGGGGATGTATGTGGTGGGGGTGACGACGCAGCGTGGCGAGAAGAAAATTAAGTTCAATTTGAAATAATTGTATAGCAGTATGAAACGTATCGTGCTTGCCCTGATGGGCATAGTCCTCGGCACCGGTTTGTGGGCCCAGCAGCTCGATCCCGCCAAGTGGAGCTACAGCGTCAAAGAGCTCTCGGACACCGAAGCGGAACTGGTGTTCACCGCCAAGATCGACGACGGATGGCATCTCTATTCGCAATACACCGATCCGGCGGGGCCGCTGCCTATCGTGTTTGAATTCACCAAGAACGCCGACTATGAACTGGTCGGGAAGGTGCAGGAGCCCAAGCCGCACGAGGAGATGGATCCGCTGTTCGACTGCGTGGTCAAATCGTTCAGTGGCACGGTCGTCTTCCGTCAGAAGGTGAAGCGCCTGAGCGAGAAGGAGATCACCGTCAAAGGCATACTCAGCTACCAGATGTGCAACAACGGCAGCTGTATCGCCCCCGAAGACCGTGATTTCTCGTTCAAGGTGCCTGGTGCCAAGGTGATGCCGGCCGCAGAGGAACCCGTTGCGGTTATGGCCGACGAGCCGACCGACACCATGGTGGCGCTGGCAGAAGCGACCGACGAGCCGGAAGCCTTCGTGGCCGAACAACCGGCCAAAAAGGAGAAGAAAAGCCAGAGCCTCATCGTCATCTTCCTGTTGGCCATCGGCGGCGGCATCCTGACGATGTTCACGCCGTGCGTCTTCCCCATGATCCCGATGACGGTCAACTTCTTCATGCACAATGGTGACGACAAGCGCAAGAGCCGCCGTCAGGCTTGGTTTTTCGGCTTCTCGATAGTCTTCATCTTCGCCGTCCTGGGTGCCATCCTGGCCCTGATCTTCGGCCCCGAGGCGCTCTACTTCATCGGCACCCACTGGATTCCCAACCTGCTCTTCTTCATCATCTTCTTCGTCTTTGCGCTGAGCTTTTTCGGCCTCTTCGAGATCAAGATGCCCGAGAAGTGGATCAACAGCAGCGACGAGCAGGCCGACAAGGGCGGCTGGCTGGCCCCCTTCTTCATCGCCCTGACCACGGTGCTGGTCTCCTTCAGCTGCACGGGTCCCATCCTGGGAGCCGCCCTGGTGGGCCTCACCACCAGCAGCACCGACCGCTGGGTCTCTTTGGTCACCATGCTCGGCTTCGGCATCGGCTTCGCCCTGCCGTTCACCCTGCTGGCCATGTTCCCGCAGGCACTGAAGAATATGAAGAGCGGCTCATGGCTGAACACCGTCAAGGTGTCGTTCGCCTTCCTCGAGCTGGCCTTCGGTCTGAAGTTCCTGCAGATGGCCGACCTCTATTGCAACTGGGGTCTGCTGCCGCGCGACATCTACCTGGCTTTGTGGATCGTCATCTTCGGTATGCTGGGCTTCTACCTGCTCGGCAAGCTGCGCTTCAAGGGCGACGACGAGGTGAAGGAAATCGGCACCCTGCGTCTCTTCCTGGCCATCGCCGACCTGGCCTTCGTGGTGTGGATGATCCCCGGCCTCTGGGGTGCCCCGCTGAAGAGCCTCAGCGGCTTCCTGCCGCCGCAGTCGAGCCAGGAATTCGACATCGAGCGCATGATATCGGAACGCAGCACCACCGTCGCCGCCGGTACGGTGCAGGTGGGCAATCTGCCGGCCGACCGCAAATATGCCGACAAACTGCATGTGCCGCTGGGCTTCGAGGCCTTCTTCGACCTCGACGAGGCCAAGGCCTACGCCCGTCAGCAGGGCAAGCCGGTCTTTATCGACTTCACCGGCAAGACCTGCGCCAACTGCCGCGAGATGGAACACTACGTGTGGACCGACCCCGAGGTTAAGCGGCTGCTCAACGACGAGTTTGTCATGTGCTCCCTCTTCGCCGACGAGAACACCATCGAGCTGCCCGAGGATGAGTGGGTGGTGGACGAGAAAGGCCGCACACTGAAGACCCTCGGCCGCAAGAACCTCAACTACCAGAAGACCGAGTTCAACATGAATGCCCAACCATACTATGTGATTGTCAATGCCGACGGTAAAGTGTTGACAAAGGCGAACTATAAATACGACCGTGACGTGCAGAAGTTCGTCGACTGGCTCACCGAAGGAATTAAGAACAACAAGTAAATAAAGAGAAAAAAATGAAAAAAGCGCTTTTGCTTTTTGCCGCAGGGTTGTCCCTCGTGATGAGTGTCCAGGCTGCTCCGGTCGATGTCCGGACGGCCCATCGTGTGGCTGTCACCTTCTGGAACTCCCACCGTCCGCTCGACGTCAAACCTGTCGACACCATGCAGTACCGTGCGTTCGGCGAGTTGTCGCATCAGTATGTGTTTGCCAACGACACCATAGGCTTTGTCATCGTCGCCGCCGACGACCGCGTGCGTCCGGTCCTCGGCTATTCCTTCGACTCGCCTTTCCCCACGCGGCTCCATCCGGAGATCCGCTATTGGCTGGGTACCTACGAGGAGCAGATCGCCTATGCGGTCACCCTTGACGATGCGCCGGCCAATCCTCGCTGGAGCAGCCTGATGGCCGGCGACGTGCCTCCTGTGCCCGTCTCGCTTCAGGATATTGCTGCCCTCTGCAAGACACGCTGGGACCAGGGCGCCCCCTACAACTACGACTGCCCCTACGACACCATCTACAACGAGCGGTCGGTCGTGGGCTGTGTGGCCACCGCGATGGCGCAGATCATGAAACGCTGGAACCATCCCTCATGCGGCACCGGCAGCCACAGCTACGAGCACACGGGCCGCAACGATGCGGCGGCCTACGGCATCCTGGAAGCCGATTTCGAGCATACGACCTACATGTGGGAATATATGCCTGTCCGCATGGGCGCCTCCACTCCTAACGAAAAGACACGCGCGCTCAGCAAATTGTGCTACCATTGTGGTGTGGCTGTCGATATGATGTACAGCCCCCAGGCCAGCGGCGCCTACTCCACGTGCGGCTGGTGGTCCGATGCGTGTGCGGTAAGTGCCTTCCGCGACTACTTCAAGTACGATCCCGACCTCGAGTTCCGTCAACGCAACGACTTCGACAGCAACACGTTCATCTCCGACAGCGTCTGGCTGGCTATGATCGACGAGGAGCTTGCCAACGGTCGCCCCCTCTACTACTCCGGCAGCGACTACACCGGCGGCCATGCCTTCGTGCTGGACGGCTCCGACCTCGACACCTGCTACCACTTCAACTGGGGGTGGGACGGCTATGCCGACGGCTTCTATGCCATGAGCAATCTGGCGCCCGGCGGTGGTGGCTATGGTGGCAATGCCACCTACACGTTTAACCTCGACCAGGGGGCTATCTTCGGCATCCAACCCGTTTTGGAGGATTTCGACACGGTCGATATGTACGACACCATCTGCTCCAACTACGAGCGTTATAATTACGAGGAATACGTTTTCCCGGCCGCGGCATGCGACACGTTTATGCGCCATCTGGACACCGTTTTCCGCCTGCACCTGGAGGTGGTGACCTCCCACACGCTTACGTACCATGCCAACTATGGTGGCTTCTCGGCCGCTACCAACAGCTCTCAGTACTGCCGTTACGACCCTGTGGTGTTCCCCGAGTGTGAATTCACCCGTAGCGGCTTCCTCTTCGAGGGCTGGAGCCGTGGGCGCAACAGGGCAAGTGACGAGCCGATCTATCAGCCCGGCGACACGATCTTCATCTCCGGCAATGTCACCTTCTACGCCCGTTGGCGCGATAGCAACGCCGTGGCCATCGCCGATGTCGACGACGACCGCATCGCCCTCTGGCCCAATCCCGCCACCGACAAGGTCACCATCGACTTCGGACAGCCGCTGTCGGCCTCTGTTGTAATCTTTGATATGCTGGGACGCAGTGTGTTAAGCGTAAATTATACTAATGGCGACACGCCGAGGGTCGAAATACCGCTCGAGGGACTTCGTGAGGGAGCCTACACGGTGCAGATACGCACGTCGAAGGGCCTCTACAACCGTCGTATAATCAAACAATAAAGAATAAATATCAAGAAAAATTTGGTGGGAAGGAAAAAAGTTCGTATCTTTGCACTCGATTTCCGAAGGGAAATAAGAGAGTGCGGGGTAGAGCAGTGGTAGCTCGTCGGGCTCATAACCCGGAGGTCGTTGGTTC
>CAMNIH010000093.1 GCA_946540365.1 uncultured Bacteroidales bacterium | reverse complement strand
CGTTGCGCCCGTCGCGGTTCCAGCCGCACTCGCAGTAGATGCAGTCGAAGTTGCAGATCTTGCCCTTCTCGGGCAGGAGGTTGATGCCGAGCGAGCTGCCGAGCCGCCGGCTGAATATGGGTCCAAAAACGGTTTCTTCGCGTATCATGATATTGTCTTTTTTTATTCATCGTCATCTTCCATCCGGCCGGGGGCGTGGCGGAAGAGGAACATCAGGGCCACCACCACGGTGAGCAGCAGCAGCGACACGATCGAGCTCCACGCGGAAGTCCACAGCAGGCGGAACACCACGAGCAGCAGCATGAAGGCCACCAGTATGGTGCCCAGCGGCCGCACGTCGTCGAGGAACAGGCGCACCGTCACCACGATGCCCATCAGCATCGTAAGCATTTCGAGCACCGAGAAGAGCGCGGTGAAGATCGTGGTGAAGGAGTCCGTGCCGGCCACCCCATTGTCGGTGAAGAGGATCAGGGCCGTCTGCACCAGGTTGCACAGCTCGTCGGCCGCCGCCACCGCCAGGAAGGCGCCCATCAGGCCTGCATGCCGCTCCTGCCACTGCGCCATGCGGTACATCCCGCCCAGCGCCCACAGCACCACCACGGCATACACCACGGAGAACACCATGTAGACCGTCTTGCCCACAGGCGACAGCATCTCCAACGTCCCGTCCACGGGCAGCCCGAGGTGCTTGCCGCCCAGCAGCACCGCTGCGGCCACACCCAGCAGCACCAGCAGCGCCGCCACCACCCACTCCCAGGGTTTCACTTCGCGTAACGTCATCGTATCATCTTATTTTAAATGCGGATGCAAAAATACAAAAAAAAACTGTTTCCATGTCACTTGCCGTCTCAATTTAAAATTATTTCGTATTTTTGTAAAACAATAACGCACACCAAAACCAACACAACCGACTGGTTGTGTGACAGTTTAGGATAACGACAGACGGAAGGACCGATGCACATTCGCGGACATAGGAGGACATTGCGGCACACCCTGCACCTGCTGCTGCTGACCCTGTTGCTGCATGCGGGGGCCACCCTGCGCGCCCAGATCGCGATCTGCGAGGACTTCGACACGCTCGCCATCGGCGGGCCTGGCGAATACGTCATGCCCGCCGGCTGGACGCTCTACCGCTCGGGAGTGATCGAAACCAACTCAATGTACGGTTATGTCACCATGGGCTCCTACCCGAACCAAGTGTTCTGCCTCGCAGGCAATTCCTACCTCTTCCTGCCCGACTACGGCACCGACCTCGCCAACGGCGCCTGGCTCTCGTTCACCTATTTCCAAAGCTACTCGTATGATGTTTTACTGGTGGTAGGCACCGCATCGTCGCTCTCGCCATCGGGCTTCCACCCGTTGGACACGCTGACGGTCACACAACAACACTTCACCGCCCATATCGACCTGTCGGCCGCCATGCCCGGCGACCGTTACGTAGCCTTGCGAGCCCTGTCCAACCTCTACCTCGACGACTTCGTGCTCTCGCCCGGCTGCGGCGCGGGCAACCTGACCTCCGACTCGGTGACGGCCGACTCGCTCTACCTCTCGTGGCAGGTGGTCGGCACCCCGCAGGTGACCCTGACGCTAACTGACCTCGACGACGGCACCCAGGCCGTCTACCCGCAGCCGCTGGACGCACGCCACGTCGCCCTGCCGAACATCGCCAACCACCACACACAAGTCGTGATGGACGTCGTCTGCGACACCACCGACAGCGCATGCTTCAACCACAGCGAGACCATCACACCCCTCGTCTACGACAACAGCACCTGCGTCAACATCTCCTTCCTGCATTCCAACCGCGTCACCCCCTACTACGGCACCTACAACAACCCCTACGCCCACATCGGCGCCATCGACCACGGCCAATACTCGATCTACAGCCGCCACACCGTCAACACCAGCACCACGCTCTACGACAACGTGGTGGGCCCCAGCCTGCCCGTCATCCCCCCCGGCGAGACCATGTCCGTCCGGCTGGGCAACAAGCGCACCGGCGCCGAGGCCGAAGCCCTCCTCTACAACATCCCCGTCGACACCACGGTGATGGACATGCTCATCCTCAAGTACGCCGCCGTCATGGAAGACCCCAACCACGACTCCACCGCCCAGCCCCGCTTCCGCATCGAGATGCTCGACGACACCATGGGCGTCATCGAGCCCGTGGGCTGCAACTCGGCCGACTTCATCGCCAGCCCCGACCTGGGCTGGAACAGCATCGGCGGCGGCTCCATCCTCTGGAAAGACTGGACCATCGTGGGCATCGACCTCTCGGCCTACCACAACCGCACCGTGCATCTGCGACTGACCACCTACGACTGCAAGCAGACCGCCCACTACGGCTACGCCTACTTCACCCTCTCCTGCGCCCAGAAGACCATCGCCCTCTCCAGCTGCAGCGCCGACGACAGCGTGCAGCTCTCGGCCCCCGAGGGCTTCACCTACCGCTGGCATCTGGCCGGCGACGACTCCACCCTCAGCACCCAGCGCCACATCACGCTGCCCATCGACAACAACCTCTACTACTGCCACCTGGGCTTCATCGGCAACCCCGGCTGCGAGGTGACCCTCAGCGCCCGCTCGCGGGTGGTGCAGCCCGTGGCCGCCTTCGACTACAGCGTCGAGCGCGAGGGCTGCAGCTTCAAGGTCACCTTCCGCAACCTCAGCCATCCCTCCGACGACAGCACCGGCCGCTGCGACCTGGCCCAGTGGGCCTTCCCCGGCGCCACACCCGCCGTCTCCACCGACCTCAACCCCACCGTCTACTGGCCCGACACCGGCACCTTCGCCGCCACGCTGGTCAGCGGCATGACCATCATCCCCTGCACCGACACCGTCACCCACACCCTCCGCCTCGACTACGGACACGACACCCTCGCCCGCGTCATCTGCGCCGACACCGCCTACTTCTTCGTCGACACCCTCCTCGCCACCGCCGGCACCTACTCACGCATGCCCAACTGCGACAGCATCCTCACCCTCCACCTCACCGTCCACGACACCAACATCATCGACACCGTCGCCGAAGTGTGCGAACGCATCCTCTACCGCGACAGCCTCTTCACCGCCAGCGGCCACTACCCCTTCGTCTACCCCAACCGCCACGGCTGCGACAGCACCTACTGGCTCCACCTCACCGTCCATCCCGCCCGCGAGAGCGCCGACACCCTCGTCATCTGCCCCTGGCGCCCCTACCTCTACCGCGGCGTCGACTACGGCCACCCCGTGCAGTTCGACACCACGCTCTACACCGTCCACCGCTGCGACAGCCTGGTCCACGTCACCCTGCAGCCGCGCGACAGCCTCTACCGCCTCACCCCCCTCTACCGCGTCGACAGCACCGACTGGCTCGAGCCCGACAGCCTGCTGGCCGTCTGCGCCCCCGCCACCCTCGACGTGCGCGACACCACCCCCCTCGCCACCGCCCACGACTGGCTTCTCTTCAGCGCCGACACGCTCCTCGCCTCCACCGCCGCCGAGGCCACGTGGCACTTCCCCGAGGGCCACACCGGCGTCGCCGCCTACATCAGCCTCGTCGACACCGACCCCTGGGGCTGCCTCGACACCGTCGGCTGGCCCCTCGTCGTGCTGCCGCGGCCCGTGCCCGAATTCGGATGGGAGCGCGACGTGCCCGCCATCCACAACCCCGAGGTGCAGTTCCACAACCTCACCCGCCCCGACACCGTCGACTACCTCTGGCGCATCCAGTCCGCCGTGGACGGCCCGTTCGACACCACCTCCGAAGCCTCGCCCTTCTACCACTGGGGCGAGCCCGGCGACAACACCGAGGGCGACCACACCGTCCGCCTGCTCGCCCACTGGCACCACACTGTCGACGCCTTCCGCACCGACACCCTCTTCGCCGCGGGCGACGGACGCCTCGGCTACACCCTCGTCGAGACCTTCATCCACACCTGCACCGACTCGGTCGAACACCTGGTCTACATCACCAACGACTTCCTGCAGTTCCCCGACCTCGTCACCCCCAACGGCGACGGCATCAACGAGATCTGGGAGGTGAAGAACCTGCTCGACTACGGCAACTACTCGATGAACGAACTCTGGATCTATGACCGCACCGGCACCCCGGTCTACCACGCCAAGAATATCCGCAGCATCGAGCAGTTCTGGGACCCCAACGCCACGCGCAGCCCCGACGGCACCTACTACTACCGCTTCACCGCCCAGGGCGAGTACGGCATCGTGAAGCGCAACGGCCTGATCGAGGTGCTGCGCTGACCGCCCTATCTCCCGCCCTGCCTCACCTCCCGCCCTGCGGGCGTGATCCATCCGATCCATTCCTTTCCGTTCATCTCCATCCCCTTCATTCCTCCCGCCCTGCCCTATCTCCCGCCCTGCGGGCGTGATCCATCCGATCCATTCTTTTCCATACCCTTCACTCCCCCATTATTTCCCTCCCTGCGGGCACTCCATATTCTATGGATTTATGGATTACGCCCGAAGGGCGGAGAAAAAAGGTTCCGCGCCCCGAAAAAGCCGCCATGCAACCATCTCATCCCCAGCTTGTCGCAGCACCATCTCCTACTCATCTCCTACTCTCCGACTACTCTTCCACTACTATAAACCTACCCAAGTAGGCAATAAATAGTCGAAAACAACGTTAAGAGTAGTGTAAGACAATGTGCAGATATTGCGTACACATGGCGTAAACGTCTCGCAGGATGCACGTTACCATCCAACAGAATACTAACCATCTAAATCAAAAAGATATGGCAAAACAATATGGCAGTTACATGGGCGGCTTCGCCGGACGGCTGGGGCCCGCCGTGGGGTACATGTGGAACGGGGTGTGGGTGATGCGCAGCCGTCCGGGGCGGGTGCGCAACCCGCGGACGGCGGCACAGGTGGCCTGCCGCGAGGCCTTCAAGGCGCAGGTGCAGCTGGCGGCGCAGATGCGCGACGCTGTGATCCAGGGGCTTACCATGCCTTCGCGCATGGCGCACATGACCTCCTACAACCTCTTCGTCTCCATCAACCAACCCAGCTTCGCCCTCGACGAGGGGGCGCTTGCGGTCGACTGGGAACAGGTGCAGCTGAGCGTGGGCCCGGTGGCGCCGGTGCGCCCGCAGACGGCCGATGTGGACAGTCATAACGTGCTGACAGTCACCTTCGACCCCAACCATAGCGAGCGGCGCTCGCGGGGACGCGACCGCGTGTGGACCTACGTCTACTGCCCCGAGCTGGGCAAGGGCGTGCTGGCGGCGCCCGTCTACCGGCGCGACAAGCGGGTGAGCCTGATGCTGCCCGACCGCTTTGCGGGCCGCGAGGCGGTGGTCTACCTCTTCGTGCAGGACGAGATGGGCGAGGGCTCGCCGACCGTCGGCATCGCCGTCGGCACGGCGGACGCCGCTGCGCCCGAGCCGCAGGCAGGCCCCTCCGCAGCGAACATACCGACCGCAGCGGCAGACACTTACGCCGAACCCACCACCACGGCGCAGGCCACGGCGGCCACACCGCCACTAGGGGGCGACTGAACGATGAAGCAAGGAGGGCGGGAAACAAAAAAAGCCCCGTCGAAGAGGCTTGATGGTGGTCTGTGGGAGATTCGAACTCTCGACCTCTTCCGTGTGAAGGAAGCGCTCTGAACCAACTGAGCTAACAGACCGTCGTGTCGGATTCCGCTCGCGAAATCGGGTGCAAAAGTACAAAGAAATTTAATACTGACAAAATTTTTCTTTGCAATGGGACAAAAAAAGAATGGCATGACACCGTCGCAGCGACTCGGTATCGTCTGGTTATCAGCGGCATTGCTACTGATAGCGGCGGTAGCATTTTTTTCGTCGCGACGTCCTTCCGCAGCCGTCGGCGAGCCCCTCGCAGACACCACCGCCGAGCAGAATTTGGTCACACAAGAGGTGCAACACTATCAAGAAAGGCGCAAAGAATACCGTAAACCGCAGTATGCCAGCAAGAAAGAGCCGCATCGCGAGCCGCTCGCCGAGTCGATGTACAGCCACGAGAAGCCCCGGGCCACGAAGCAGCCCTTAGTGGTGGAGCTGAACAGCGCCGACAGCCTGACGCTGCAGCTGCTGCACGGCATCGGGCCGGCCTACGCCTCGCGCATCGTGCGCTACCGCGAGCGGCTGGGCGGCTTCGTGGCGGTCGACCAGCTGCTCGAGGTCTACGGCTTCACGCCCGAACTGATTGCCCACATACAGCCCAGCCTGCGCTTGGACACGTCGCAGATCAGGCCGATCCGCATCAACAGCATCGGACTCAAGCAGCTGGCCCGTCACCCCTACGTGGAGTACTACCAGGCGCGCGACATCGTGCGTCTGCGCAGCAGCGGCGTGCGGTTCCGCAGCGCCGACGACCTGCGGGCCGTGCCCTCGATGGCCGACAGCACCCTCGGACGGCTGCTGCCCTACCTCGACTTCAGCGACAGCGCCGCTGCCGGAAACGAATAATTTGCGCGCGGTACAATAAATAAAAAGGGCGCGCGTTATACCCGCAAATCGAACCCCACTATGTTAGACTCCAGACCCACATGGGTGGCCGTGATGACCCGCCCGAGAAACGAAACCCTGGTGGCCAACCGGTTCCGCGACGCCGAGCCCCCGATAGAATACTACCTGCCCATGATGACCAACAAGGACAAGCGGCGCACGAAGAACCCCGGCGTCGAGAAGCCGATGTTCCCCTGCTACCTCTTTGCCCGCATCAACAACAAGCAGATCTACCAGACCCGCACCACCAAAGGGGTTTTCTGCATCGTCAGCAGCCAGCACAGCATCATCCCGGTGCCGGACCGCGAGATCGAGGCCGTGCGCCGCTTCGAGGCGAGCCAGCGGCAGGGCCCCTTCTACGAGATGTCGCAGCTGGTGCGCGGCGCCGAGGCGACCATCATGGAAGG
>CAMNIH010000092.1 GCA_946540365.1 uncultured Bacteroidales bacterium | reverse complement strand
GTTTAAAGTTATAGAGTTTTAGAGACATAGAGCTATAGAGGTTTGGAGGCTGTAGAGACGCGGCGTGCCGCGTCTGCATTCAAAAAAAGGATTAAAGTTATAGAGTTTTAAAGACATAGAGCCATAGAGGTTTGGAGGCTGTAGAGACGCGGCGTGCCGCGTCTGCATTCAAAAAAAGGTTTAAGGTTTAAAGTTATAGAGTTTTAGAGACATAGAGCTATAGAGTAGAGACGCGGCGTGCCGCGTCTGCATTCAAAAAAAGGTTTAAGGTTTAAAGTTATAGAGTTTTAGAGACATAGAGCTATAGAGTAGAGACGCGGCGTGCCGCGTCTGCATTCAAAAAAGGTTTAACAAACAAGACGAAACAGAAAACTCAATTATATGAAGATGAAATACCGTTCTCTTATTCTTGCGGCCCTGCTGACCCTCGCCGGATCGGCCCAGGCCCAAACCACGTTCGGCACGAGCGATCCTTCGCCAGCACGCGACTGCGGCGAGTACCTGTGGCCCGAGGTGCAGGAACCCTGCCCGGAGGTGCAGATAAAACAGAAACACGACCACACGCCGATGCCCCAGTACCGGGCCCAGGGGTGGGACACCGTGGTGACCCACGCGCAGCGCACGCTGGTGCTGTCGTGTGCCCCCTACCTGCCGGTGCAGTACTTCAACGGCGGCTACTACGTGGATGAGATCCCGTTCAACCCGCCAGACACGACCTTCTACTTAAGCCATACCGGAACGGACGTCAACACACCCAACAAAGTCATAATCAGGATGCCCATCAGTACCGATGATAACTTTGCCGCCTCGACAACCTACATTCCCTACCCGTTCTACTTTTTCGGCCTCCGTAAAGACTACTTCCGCATCGGTGCCAACGGCTTGGTGACATTCACCAACAATTTTGGAACCGGCACAAGCTGCCCTTGGAGTTATTCGGCTCCTATTCCCTGGACACCCACAACAAGCGGAGCACCTTCTTCAGAATATTTCGACCGTATGCACGATGCGATCTACGGCGTCTATGAAGACACCTATCCCAGCCCCAGCATCCACGGTAACGATGGAGACCCCCATTGGGGCATCTACTACGGTGTACTCGACAGCTTCCCTTGCCGCAAGATTATCTGCTCATGGAACGATGTGCCGCAATTTAGTTGCACCAGTCTGCGTTGCTCCTACCAGATTGTCTGCTACGAAGGATCGAACATCATCGAGGTACATGTAAAGCAACGCCAGGTATGTAACAGTTGGAACGGTGGCAACGGTATCATCGGCATCCAGAATGCCACCGGCCTGCCGCAGACCAAGGGCTCGTACGGAACGTCTACCTTCTTCGTTCAGAACGGGTCGCCGGCAGCATTCTTCCCCCAAGGGAAGAACACCTTCACCACCAACCTGACCAACACGGCCTACCGCTTCACGCCGAGGGGCACCACGGTGGTGGTGTCGGAGTGGTACCGTCTGTTCGACAACGGCGACACGATCCTGCTGACGGAGAACCCGACGGACACCAACGGCTACTTCTACCCGATGGAGAAAGACCGTCCGGTGCCGACGTATCCGTCGTGTGAGAGCCTGACGCGTGCCGTGGTGAGCCCGACGTGCGTGTCGCGCTACGTCTACCACCTGAAATTCATGAATGCCAACAACGACTGGTACAACCTGTACGACACCATCGTGATCGGCATCGACACGGCCAACAGCATGAGCGTCCACAAGGCGAGCGGCACGGTGGACGACCATGAGGAGAACATCTGCGAGGGCTCGACGGCGGAGATCACGCTGGAGTACCCCTACATCCAGCAGGCCGACACGGTCGTCTACCGCGTCTTCCGCCGCAGCAACGGGGTGGACATACAGCTGCCGACCGAGCAGTGCATCACGCTGGGCGAATGGACGGTGGACGGCGCCCACACGCGTCACTTCCAGCCCATCACCCTGCTGGCCAACCTGCCCACCGAAGGGCGCAGGAACAACAAGATCGACTCGATCTATGTGCAGGCTTCGATCGACTTCACCAACGGCAGCACCAACTACAGCACCACCCTGGTGGGCATCTACCCCAACTTCGACACCACGACGGTGCAGGGCATCTGCCAGGGCGAGAGCTACACGTGGAGCGCCAACGGGAAGGTGTACACCACCACGACCCAGGCCACGGAGAAGCTCACCTCGGCGCCCGGCTGCGACTCGACGGTACATCTGGACCTGACGGTGATGAACACCAGCTATACGGTGGATCATGTGTACGACTGCAAGCCCTACACCTGGATCAACGGACAGACCTACACGACCAGCAACGCCTCGACGGCCATCCTCGACACCATCCTGCTGCAGAACATCTGGGGATGCGACTCGGTGGTGCAGCTGGATCTGACCATCCTGCCCGTCACGGCGGCCATCAAGGCCAACCGCGAGTTCTTCGACTTCGACAACCTCGACGTCACGCTGAGCGACATCTCGATCAACAGCAACTCGCGCGTGTGGCAGATGCCGAACGGCATGACCTACACGGCCAGCACGGCCTACTACACCATGCCGACCAACCTGGACGAGGCCGACATCTGGCTGCTGGCCAGCAGCCCCTACGGCTGTGTCGACTCGACCCATATCGTCATCCCGCTGCGCAAGGAGAGCTTCTGGGTGCCCAACGCCTTCACGCCCGACAACGCCAACGGCAACAACATCTTCAGCTCGATCAGCACCCACACGCTGACCGAGGAGATGATGATCTTCAACCGCAACGGCCAGATGGTCTTCAAATGCGAAGGGGCCGACTGCCCGTGGAACGGACGCGACCTGGACGGCAACCCCTGTCCGCAGGGCGTCTACACCTACATCATCCGCTACAGCAACGAATACACACCTAAACGCACACAGGTCCTGAAAGGGACAGTCACACTGATACGATAAAATGAAGATAGCAGTAGTGGGCGCCACGGGTCTGGTGGGTCGCGAGATGCTGACCGTGCTGGCCGAGCGTGGCTTTGCCCAAGAGGAGATACTGGTTGCCGCCTCGCCGCGGTCGGTGGGGACGAGCATCGACTTCGCCGACCGCAAGCTGACGGTCATGAGCGTCGAGGACGCCATCGCGGCGAAACCCGACTACGCCATATTCTCGGCCGGCGCGGCCGTGTCGCGCCAGTATGCGCCGCTGTTTGCCGCGGCCGGCACAACGGTGGTCGACAACAGCTCGGCCTGGCGCAAGGAACCCGCCATCCCGCTGGTGGTGCCCGAGATCAACATCGACGCCGTCAAGGCCGACGACCGCATCATCGCCAACCCCAACTGCAGCACCATCCAGATGGTGCTGGCCCTGTCGGCCCTGGAACGCCGCTACGGCATCCGCCGCCTGGTGATCGCCACCTACCAGAGCATCACCGGCACCGGCATCAAGGCCGTCCGCCAGCTGGAGGACGAGGAGCGGCACATCGCCCCGGCCGACCCGGCCTATCCGAACCAGATCCACCGCAACCTCTTCCCGCACGGCGGCGACTTCCAACCAGACGGCTACACCACCGAGGAGCAGAAACTGATCGACGAGACCCGCAAGATCTACGCCGACCCCGACATCGCCATCACGGCCACCGTGGTGCGCGTGCCCGTGGTGGGCGGCCACAGCGAGGCCGTCAACGTCGAGCTGCGGCAGGACTACCGGATGGACGAGGTGCGGCAGCTGATAGCCGACACGCCGGGGGTGATCCTCTACGACGACCCCGCGCACAACCGCTACCCGATGCCCATCCTGGCACATCACCGTGACGAGGTGTGGGTGGGGCGGCTGCGGCAAGACCCATCGCAACCCAACAGCCTCAACCTCTGGGTGGTGGCCGACAACATCCGCAAGGGCGCCGCCACCAACGCTGTGCAGATTGTTCAAGAACTGATCAAAAGAAGACAACAGAAAAGCCAATGAGACACCTCTTCCCCATCCTGCTGGTCGCACTGATGGCCCTCACGTCATGCAGCGGCAGCACCGTATACAACGACGAGCACACCTTCGACGGGAATACCTGGAACCGCTTCACCCCCGAGGTGTACGAAATCAACATCAGCAATATCGACAACTACTACAACATCGACTTCAGCGTGGCCGTCGACACCACGGCCTACCGCTACGACGAAGTACCGGTACTGATCGAGCTGAAGTCGCCCGGCGGCGAGCAGCGCCAGTTCTACGGCCATGTGGTGCTGCGCGAAAAAGGGCGTTGGCGCGGCGAGATGAAGGATGGCTACCGCCAAGTGAACGGCCGCATACGCAATTACTTCAGCTTCAACGCCAAGGGTGAGCACCAGATGGAGGTGCGCCACACCACGAGCCAATACGACCTCGAGGGCATACACAGCCTGACCGTGACGCTCACCAAAGCCAAGATCGACTACGACCTGTGATTGACTCGACGATCAATCCCGCCATCGACCATATCGCCCTGCGGCTGAAGACCATCCCGGAAAGTCCGGGCGTCTACCAGCATCTCGACGCAGAGGGCAAGGTCATCTATGTCGGCAAGGCGCGCAACCTGCAGCGACGGGTCTCGTCCTACTTCTCGCACTACGACGACAAGAGCCCGAAGATCAAGATGCTCGTACGCACGGTGCGCGACATCCGCGTCACCGTCGTCGCCACCGAAGTGGATGCCCTGCTGCTGGAGAACAGCCTGATCAAACGCTACCAGCCGCGCTACAACTCGATGCTGAAGGACGACAAGACCTATCCCTACCTCTGCATCACCGACGAGCCCTACCCCCGGCTGCTGTACACACGCCGTCGCAACCTGCACGGCCAATACTTCGGCCCCTACCCCAACGGCACCATCCTGCGCCAGCTGCAGGACATCATACGGCAGCTCTTCCAGTACCGCACCTGCACCACCATGGGGCGGCGCCCCTGCATGAAGCACCAGATAGGCCTCTGCGGCGCCCCCTGCGCGGGGCTGCAGAGCAAGGAAGACTACCAAGCCACCTTCGACAACATACGACGAATACTGAAGGGCGACTTCGCCGACATCCTCAACCAACTGAAACAAGAGATGTACTCGCTGGCCGAGGAGCTGCGCTTCGAGGAGGCCGAGGCCGTCAAACACAAGATCCGACTGCTCGAGGAGTACCAAAGCCGATCCACCGTGGTGGACACCAACGTGCGCGACGTCGATGTGGTCTCCATCCTGAGCGACGAGCAATACGCCTGGGTCAACATGATGCGCGTCAAACAAGGAGCCATCATCTACAGCCTCAACAGCGAGATCCGCAAGCAGCTGGACGAAGGGGATGCCGAGATCCTGGCCACCGTGGTGCCCGCCCTGCACGAACAGACGCAGAGCACCGCCAGCGAGGTCATCCTGCCCCTCGCGGTGCCCGAGCTGCCGGAGGAGTACCTCAAACAGACCGTCGAGCCCCGTGGCGACCGGCGCAAGCTGCTCGAACTGTCGCTCCGCAATGTGGAGAGCTACCAGAAGCAGTGCCGCCACCAGCGCGCCCTCACCCAGGGAGACGCCGCCCCGCAGGCGCTGAAGCTGCTGGAGCGTCTGCAACGGGCCCTCCGCCTGCCCTCGCTGCCGATGGAGATTGAATGTTTCGACAACTCGAACATCCAAGGGGCCTACCCCGTGGCAGGCATGGTACACTTCACGGCAGGCAAACCCAACCGGAAGGAATATCGCAAGTTCAATATCAAGACGGTCGAAGGCCCCGACGACTACGGCTCGATGGCCGAGGTGATCGAACGGCGCTACCGTCGCCTGCGCGACGAGGGTCAGCCCCTGCCCGACCTTCTGATCGTCGACGGTGGCGAGGGGCAGATGCATGTGGCCCGCGAGGTCATCGTCGACCGTCTCGGGCTGGCCATCCCCATTGCAGGCCTGGCCAAGGACGACCGCCACCGCACCAACGAACTGCTCACCTTCACCCCGGCCAGCGAAATCTGTGTCGTGCAGCTCAAGCCCACCGACCCGCTCTTCCACCTGCTGGAACAGATCCAGAACGAGGTACACCGCTTTGCGATCACCTTCCACAAAAACAAACGCTCGAAAGGGACCTTCCGCACCACGCTGACCGACATCCCCGGCATTGGCGAACACACCGCCCACGAGCTGCTGCTACGCTTCGGCAGCGTCAAGCAGGTGCAGCTGCAGACCCTCGACGACCTGAGTGCCGTCATCGGACCGGCCAAGGCCAAGGTCGTCTACGAGAGTCTGAACAATCAATAGTAGAAATTGTTGTACGGATAGCGTACGGCATGGATGCGGGCCACCTCGTCGTAGAGCATCTGCCGCAGGTTGTCGATGTTCTGGCGCTGGGCGGCGCTGACGAAGATGCACTTGCCCTGCTTCGACATCCAGCTCTGCTCGAGCATCTCCAGCGGCCAGTTCTCGCGCGTGGCGGGCGTGAGGTCGTCTTCGGCCTTCTCCACGTATGTGTAGGCATCCACCTTGTTGAATACCATGATTGTCGGCTTGTCGGCGGCGCCGATCTCCTCGAGGCTGCGGCCCACGGCGGCGATCTGCTCCTCGTGGTCGGGATGCGATATGTCGACCACATGGAGCAGCAGGTCGGCCTCGACCACCTCGTCCAGCGTGCTCTTGAAGCTCTCCACCAGTTGGGTGGGCAGCTTGCGGATGAAACCCACCGTGTCGGTCAGCAGGAATGGCAGGTTGCCGATGACCACCTTGCGCACCGTGGTGTCAAGGGTGGCGAAGAGCTTGTTCTCGGCGAAGACATCGCTCTTCGACAGCAGGTTCATCAGCGTCGACTTGCCGACGTTGGTGTAGCCCACCAGCGCCACGCGCACCAGGCTCTCGCGGTTCTTGCGCTGCAGGGTCTTCTGCTTGTCGATCTTGTCCAGCTGTTCACGCAGCAGGCTGATCTTCTCCTTGATCAGGCGTCGGTCGGTCTCGATCTGCGTCTCGCCGGGGCCGCGCATGCCGATACCACCGCGCTGGCGCTCCAGGTGAGTCCACAT
>CAMNIH010000091.1 GCA_946540365.1 uncultured Bacteroidales bacterium | reverse complement strand
TCGAGCCCGCCGCGCCTCATTTCACCCCTCCCCACAGGCATCTTCCACGCCGCGACACAGAAGCAGACGGTTTTGCCCATTCAAGAAAAATGCGTATTTTTGCACCGATTTATGGATGAAATCGAGGTATACTATGTCGATGTGCTGCTGCCATTGCATATTCCTGATTGCTACACCTATAGGGTGCCTCAGGAGTACAACGGGCAAGTGCAGACAGGCCAGCGGGTGGTGGTGCAATTCGGACGCCAGCGCATGTATTCGGCCCTGATACGTCGCGTACACCGGCAGGCCCCGGCATGGAAATGCAAGTACATCATGGCCATCCTCGACGTAGCCCCCATCGTCACCGAGCGGCAACTCGAATTCTGGGAGTGGCTGGCAAGCTACTACATGTGCTATCCCGGCGACGTGATGGCCATGGCACTCCCGGCAGGGATGAAGCTGGCCAGCGAAAGCGCGGTGACCATACATCCGGACTTCGACGGCGAACTGTCAAACCTGAGCAAGCAGGAGATCCAGGTGGTGCAGATCCTGAGCGACCACCCCGTGATGCGGGTCGAAGACATCGGACGCGCCCTGGGCCTGCAGAAGGTGATGCCGCTGATGCGTACCATGATCGAGCGTTCCATCATCGTCATGGACGAGGAGCTGCGGCAGCGATTCACCCCCAAGACCTCGGCCTACATCTCACTGGCACCCCCCTACCGCGGCGAAGAGGCGCAGCGAGCCCTCTTCGACGAGCTGGAACGGCGGCGGCGACCCAAGCAGGTCGAGGTGCTGATGGAGCTGCTGCATCTGTCGCACATGGGGCGCGAGGCGGTGGCCAAACGGCTGCTGCCGCAGGGTTCGGCCCTCCAGACGCTGCTGAAGAACGGCATCCTGGTCAGCGAGGAGCGCTTCGAAAGCCGCATCGAACACTTCGACGACAGCGAACTGCAGGATGCCCGATCCATCGTACTCAACGACGAGCAGCAGGCTGCCTTCCGCTACCTGTCGGCACAGGACGCCGCCAACCTGCGCCCCACCACCAGTCTGCTCCACGGCGTGACCTCAAGCGGCAAGACCGAAGTGTATATCAAACTGATCGACGAGGTGGTACGCCAAGGGCGCCAGGCGTTGCTGCTGCTGCCCGAGATAGCGCTTACCACCCAGGTCATCAACCGTCTGCGGCGCTACTTCGGCGACAAAGTGGGCGTCTACCACTCGCGTTTCTCGGCCAGCCAGCGGGTCGAGGTGTGGAACCGCACCCTCAGCGACGGCCCCGACGGCTTTCAGGTGCTGCTCGGAGCCCGCAGCGCCCTGCTGCTCCCCTACCGCGACCTGGCGCTTGTGATCGTCGACGAGGAACACGACGCCAGCTACAAACAGCAGGATCCGGCCCCCCGTTACCATGCGCGCGACGCCGCCATCTACCTGGCCCGGCAATGGAACGCCCGCGTGGTGCTGGGATCGGCCACCCCCAGCATCGAAAGCTACCACAACGCACAGAGCGGTAAATACGGCCTGGCCACACTCACCAAGCGCTACGGAGGCTTCAGCCTGCCGGAGGTCAAGGTGGTCGACATGCGCGAAGCCTTCAAGAACCACGAGGTCAAAGGCAACTTCTCCACCACCCTGCTGACGGCGATCGACGGGGCACTGGCGCGCCGCGAGCAGGTCATCCTCTACCAGAACCGGCGCGGCTTCTCGCTGCACCTCGAGTGCGACGACTGCCACCACGTGCCGCAATGCATCCACTGCGACGTGTCGCTGGTCTACCACAAGGCCAGCAACTCGCTGCGCTGCCACTACTGCGGCTACAGCATCCCCGTGCCGGCCGAGTGTCCGGCCTGCCACTCCACCCACCTGCGCATGGTCGGCGTCGGCACCGAGCGCATCGAGGAGGACCTGCAGATCATGTATCCCGACGCCACGGTGGCCCGCATGGATCTGGACAGCACGCTGCAAAAGAACCAGTACCTGGAGCTGCTCAACGACTTCCAGAACCGCCGCATCGACATCCTGGTGGGCACCCAGATGGTCACCAAGGGGCTGGACTTCCAGCATGTAACGGTGGTGGGGGTGGTCAATGCCGACAATATCATCAATTTCCCCAACTTCCGCTCGTTCGAACGGGCCTTCCAGCAGCTGACGCAGGTTAGCGGCCGTGCCGGTCGCCACGGGAGCGACGGCCAGGTGATCATCCAGACCTTCAACCCCCAGCACCAAGTGCTGGCCGACGTGATGGACAACGACTACCGCCACCTCTTCGACGAGCAGATCCAGGAGCGCCGCATCTTCCGCTATCCACCCTTCTACCGGCTGATCGAAATCACGCTGAAACACCGCGAGACCGACGTCCTCAACGCTGCCGCCGACTGGCTGGCGGCCCAGCTGCGGGCCACCTTCGCCTGGCGCGTCATGGGTCCCGAATACCCGCTGGTCAGCCGCATCCGGTCGCTCTACCTCAAGCAGATCACCCTGCGCTTCGAGCGCGGCGAAGCCATCGCCGACGCCAAACGCGTCATGATGCGTATGGCCGACGACCTGACCAAACAAGAGGGCTGGTCGGGCGTGAGCGTCATCTTCGATGTCGACCCCTGTTAGAATCCCGGCAGCGAGAGCCACAGGGTGGGCAACATCAGCAGGAAGCCCACAACAATCAATACCACAATGAATTTCCACACCCAACGGAGCCATGTGCCGTAGGGGATGCGCGCCATGCCCAGCACGCCGATCAGCACACCGCTGGTCGGGGTCAGCATGTTGGTGAAGCCGTCGCCGAACTGGAAGGCCAGCACCGTGGTCTGGCGCGAGACATGGATCAGGTCGGCGAACTGCGTCATGATGGGCATCGTCAGCGCCGCCTTGGCGGTGCCGCTGGGCATGACAATGTTGAGCAGCGTCTGGAACAGGTACATCACCGCCAGCGACGCCACCTCGCCCGTCTGGGCCAGCGACCGCGTGAGGCCGTAGAGCAGCGTGTCGATGACATGTCCGTCCCTGAGGATGAAGATGATACCGCTGGCCAGACCCACCACCAGTGCGGCCGACAAGATATCCTTGCAGCCGGCCAGGAAGAGCTTGGCAATATCGTCGGCCCCCTGCCGGTCGATGATGCCGGCCACAATGCCCATAGCGAGGAAGAGGGCCGAAATCTCAGCGATATACCAGTCGTACTTCAACACACCCACCACGAGCGCCAAAATGGTGACCATGAGGACAATCAGGATGAGGATGTGGCGCCAGGTGAGCGTCGCCTCGCCCGAGGACTCCACCCGTCCGCGCCAGTAGTCATCCAGCTTGTAGACCGGACTGCGTTCGGGCTTTGCCTTCACCCGATGGGCGTACCACAGCACGAAGGCGATGCCGATCGCCGTGAGCACCGCCCAGCAGAAAAGCCTGTATTCGAGGCCGGAGAAGAGGGGCAGCCCCGCAATGCCCTGGGCGATACCGATGGTGAAGGGATTCAGCATGGCGCCCGCAAAACCCACATGGGCAGCCACATAGCACATACACACACCCACGATGCTGTCGTAGCCCATCTGGATGGCCAGCGGGATGAACACCACCACGAAGGCGATCGTCTCCTCGCTCATGCCGAAGATGGCACCGAAGAGGCTGAACATCAGCATCACCAGCGTGATGATGATATTCTCCACCCCCAGCATACGGATGAGGCGGTAGCGGCTCAACCGCTGCACCCGTCGCAGGAAGGCCATCACCCCCACATCGATGGCGTGGCTGTTGTTGAGGATCCAGAAGGCGCCGCCCACGATGAGGATGAAGACGATGATGTCGGCCTTGTCGACGAAGCCGTTGAAGAGGGCCGAGAAGACCTGCCACGTCTGGGGCGCGCGGTCGACGTAGTGGAACGAATCGCCCACCACCACCTCGCGTCCGTCGACCGACTGGCGCACGAACTCGCCCGCCGGCACCACCCACGTGAGCACTGCCGCCAACACAATGAGGGCGAAGACAATAGTAAACGTATGCGGGATCTTCTTCAAGTTTTGAGTTTTAAGTTTTGAGTTATGAGATGGCCTGCCGGATGGCGTCGGCGTCGATGCGGCAGTCGTGTTTGAGCTGTGCCACAGGGCCGTGGGTGACGAACTGGTCGGGGATGGCCAGTATGCGCACCGCGGCCGCGGCGGCCGGATGGTGTTCGGCAATGTAGGTCAGCACCGCCTCGCCGAAGCCGCCGTTGCGCACCCCGTCCTCGACGGTGACGATGCGGCGGTAGCCGCGGCCGGCAATGCGGTCGAGCAGCGCGGTGTCGAGGGGCTTGAGGAACCGCATGTCGTAGAGGTCGGCATCCACCTCGCCGGCCACCTGCATGGCGTCGTTGCCCGTGGTGCCGAGGGTGACCAGGGCCACCTCGCCGCGTCCCTCGCGCAGCTGGCGGCCGCGCCCCGGCTCGAGGCGCTCCATCGGCGACTGCCAGTCGGCGTGGACACTGCCTCCACGCGGATAGCGGATCACCCACGGCCCCTGGTCCGGCAGCTGGGCGGTGTACATCATGTTGCGCAGGTCGTGCTCGTCGACGGGGGCCGCGATGGTCAGGCCCGGCACCGGCCGCAGGGATGCCAGGTCGAAGACCCCATGGTGGGTCGGCCCGTCGTCGCCCACCAGACCGGCCCGGTCGAGACAGAAGACCACATGAAGGCCCTGCAGGGCCACATCGTGGATCATCTGGTCGTAGGCCCGCTGGGCGAAGGAAGAGTAGATATTGCAGAACGGCACCATGCCGCCCGCCGCCAAGCCGGCGGCAAAGGTGACGGCATGCTGCTCGGCGATGCCCACATCGAAGGTGCGGTCGGGCATACGCTCCATCATCAGGTTGAGCGAACAGCCGGTGGCCATGGCGGGCGTGATGCCCACGATGGCGGGGTTCTGCTCGGCCAGTTCGATGATGGTGCGGCCGAAGACCTCCTGGTACTTCAGCGGCTGCCCCTGCTCGGCGGTGGCTATCTGGTCGCCGGTGCGCACATCGAAGCGCCCCGGCGCATGATACACCACCGGGTTTTCCTCGGCCTGGCGCAGCCCTTTGCCCTTGGTGGTGACCACGTGCAGCAGCTTGGGCCCCTCGAGATCCTGCAGGCGCCGCAGCGTGTCGACCAGCTGCGGCAGGTCGTGCCCGTCGACCGGGCCGAAGTAGCGGATGCCGAGGCTCTCGAAGAGGTTGCTCCCGCCCACGGCCAGGGTCTTGGCGGTCTGGGTGAGGCGCTGGAAGAGGTTGATCGAGCGGTCGTGGCGACGGCCGCCGCCACTGCCGTCGAGCTTGCGCCACACGCTGGCCTTGAGGTCGTTGTAGCGGCGCGAGGCCGTGATCCGCGTCAGGTATTCGTTCAGGCCGCCCACCGCCTTGTCGATCGAGATGCCGTTGTCGTTCAGGATCACCAGCAGGTTGGCCTTGGAGAGGCCCATGTTGTTCAGCGCCTCGAAGGCCTCGCCGCCGGTGAGCGCCCCGTCGCCGATGACGGCGATGTGGGCCCTGTGGCTGTCGCCCTGCAGGCGGCTGGCCATGGCCATGCCGAGGGCCGCGCTGACCGAGGTCGAGCTGTGGCCCGTGCCGAAGGCGTCGTAGTCGCTCTCGCTGCGCTTGGGGAAGCCGCTGATGCCGCCGTAGGTGCGGATGCTCGAGAAGCGCTCGCGCCGCCCGGTGAGGATCTTGTGGGCGTAGGCCTGGTGGCCCACGTCCCACACCAGCCGGTCGTCGGGCGTGTTGAAGACGTAGTGCAGCGCCACCGTCAGCTCCACCACGCCGAGGCTCGACGCCAGGTGGCCGGGGTGGGTGGCAAGGGTGGAGATGATATATTCGCGCAGCTCGTCGGCGATGGGCTGCAGCGCGTCGACCGGCAGACGCCGGAGGTCAGCGGGAGTGTCGATATCGTTCAGTTTCATCGAGTTGGTTAGTATTTGTAGGCGGGAGCGGCTTTCTGCAGCGGTTCGAAGGCCTTGTTCAGCTTCTTGTCGGACAGACGCCCCTGGGCACCCTGGCGCAGCTCCCATTTGCCGTCGACCCAGACGTAGGCCAGCTCGGTACCCGACGGCACATAGTACTGGAACAAGCCCTGCATGCCCTCGATCTGGGGTTGCACCTCGTCGAAGATGATCACCCGCTCGCGGTGTTCGTGGGTCTTCTCGACGGTGCGGTAGCGGCCCTTCACCTTGACGCGCTCGCGCTCGACGGTCTGCACCGTCTGCTCGCCGTAGGCCATCTGCACCGCCGCGTCGCCGCGGTACTCGACCACCACGCGGCGCAGGTTGCGCTCGCGCCGGAACACGGGGGCGCCGAACTGCGGCACGCCGGCCCGCATCATCACGGGCTCGATCACGCGCAGGTCGGTCAGGTTGTCCACCCCGTTCCACCCCAGCAGGGTGTAGTAGGTGCGGTCGCCGGCCGTGGTCTGGATAAGGTCCTGATAGATGGCGCCCAGCCAGTTGTCGGCCGTCAGCAGGCTCTCCTCGCGGTTGAGCAGGTCGTCGCGCTTGTCGTGCAGCACGACATGCTCGTAGGCCTCGGTGCGGTCGTTGTAGTACTGCACGGCGCCGAAGCACTCGTACTCGCCGTTGTCGCGCACCACGGCCCAGGTGAAGACGCGCAGGCGCCCGTCGGGCGAGGTGAGCACCGACGCCGTCAGCGGCAGCTCCCAGCGCCACCGCTCGCTCTGCGGCTCGTCGAGGGCGTCGCGCAGCGCATCGACGGCCTCTTCCGACGCCAGGTAGCGCTCGTTGTCGGTCGGCGCCGTCGCCACCCGCGTCAATAGTTGCTGCAGCCGCTGCTGATGGGCCGCCATGCGGGCCTTGTCCTGCCCCGCAGCCGTGCCGCAGGCGATCAAGAGCACCGCCATAATGATATATCTTGCGTGATGCATACCCACCTTGAACGTCGAACCGTCCATATTATTGTGATGAATCAAATAAAAAATATCGTCCGGCTCACGGCAACGCCCCGCCGCCCGCCGCCGCAGGCGAGCCCCCAAGAGCCGCACCGCCGGCAACCGGCTGTACA
>CAMNIH010000090.1 GCA_946540365.1 uncultured Bacteroidales bacterium | reverse complement strand
AAAATTCTTCCTATCTTTGCACAACGGTGTTGCACTTGATTGTTGAGTCTACATTCAATCAAAAAAGTAACGATGACACAATAAAAAGTGTCAAGGGCCGTTATTAAGGAAATTTAAGTTATCGGCCTATGAAGATTTTAGTCCTCAATTGTGGCAGTTCGTCGTTGAAGTATCAACTCATCGACGTCGATACCAGGACCGTGTTGACCAAAGGTCTGTTGGAACGTATCGGTCTGGAAAGCGGTATTTTTTCCTATACATCGCACGGCGAGAAGCACACCTTCGAGCGTCCCATTCCCAATCACACCGAGGGTTTGCGGATGGTGATGGCTGCGTTGACCGACCCGACAACGGGTGTCATCGGAAGTATCAAGGAGGTGAGTGCCGTGGGCCATCGCTTTGCTCATGGCGGTGAGTATTTTACCGAGAGTGTGCAGATTACGCGCGAGGTGATCAACAAGGAAGAGTCGCTTATCGACCTGGCCCCGTTGCATATCCCCGGCAACATCATGGGGGCTGAGGCCATCAACAACGTGATGCCCAATGTGCCGCAGGTGGCGGTGTTCGATACGTCGTTCAACCTCACCATCGAGCCGAAGAACTACCTCTATGGTATTCCCTACGAATACTACGAACAGTACGGCATCCGCCGCTACGGCTTCCATGGCACGAGTCATCGTTTCGTGGCCAAAAAGGGTGCCAAGATGATCGGCAAGTACTGGAAGGACTTGAAAATCATTACTTGCCATCTCGGCAGCGGAGCCTCCATTTGCGCCATCGACCACGGCCGGAGTGTCAACAACTCGATGGGCATGACCTCGCTCGAGGGCCTTACCATGGGTTCGCGCTGTGGCGACATCGACGTCGGTGCGTTGCTTTACCTGATGGAGAAGGCTGACTTGACTCCTCAGCAAATCAACGACATTCTCTATAAGAAGAGCGGTCTGGTGGGTCTCACTGGTGGTTCGCCCGACATGCGTGACATCTGGGCCGGTGTGCAACGTGGCGACAAGCGCAACACCCTTGCTTTCGAGGTCTTCGCACAACGCTGCAAGAAGTATATCGGTGCTTTCATGGCCCAGATGAACGGCTGCGACCTGCTGGTCTTCACCGGCGGCATCGGCGAGAACGCATGGTTTATGCGCCATGAGATATTGAAAGATATGGACTGGCTGGGGGTGGACATCGACATGGAGCTCAACGACCGCACTGCGGGCGTCGACGCCGTCATCAGCAAGCCCGGATCGCGTGTGACTACCGCCGTGGTGCTGACCGACGAGGAGCTGGCCATCGCGGTGGATACCTACAAGATTGTAACGGGTCAGAAATGAGACGTCCGCTACTGCTGACGCTGTTGCTGTCGGTTTGTGTCAATCTGTATGCACAGACTGACAGTGATACGTTGCGTATTGTTTTCGGTGGCGACATAATGGGGCATGGCCCTCAGATCAATGCGGCACGACAGGCCGACGGGAGTTACGATTACGAACCGTCGTTCCGCTATGTGCGTGACTACATACAAAGTGCCGATTGGGCTATCGCCAACCTGGAGGTTACGTTGGCGGGGCCGCCGTTTACGGGCTACCCTCAGTTCTCGTCGCCGACGGCTATGGCGGCTGCGGCCCGTGATGCGGGCTTCGATATTCTGACCACCGCTAACAACCACTGTATGGATCGGGGTCGGGCCGGGCTGGAGAGGACACTCCGCGAGCTCGACTCCCTTGGCATCGCTCACCTTGGCACTTACGCTGATACCCTCGGCCGCATGGACAACCACCCGTTGATGGTTGATTGCCGTGGTATACGACTGGCACTGCTCTGCTACACATACGGTACCAACGGTATCGAGGTTCGGCCACCCAATGTGGTGAATTTTATAGACACAGTGCTGATGTTGCGTGACTTGCAGGCGGCGCGTGAACGTGGTGCCGACTACACGGTGGTGCTCATCCACTGGGGAATCGAGTACCAGTTGACGGCCAATCGTGAGCAGCAGGAGCTTGCCGAGTGGATGCTGGTACATGGTGCGGATGCCATTATTGGAGGTCATCCTCATGTGGTTCAGAATTTTACCATTGATGCACGCCCTGACAATGATCGTTACCCCGAGCCGGTGGTTTACTCGATGGGCAACTTTGTGAGCAACCAGCGTGATGAGAACTGCGACGGCGGCATTATGGTCGAGTTGGAGCTTGTGCGCCGAGGCGACAGCGTCAGCGCGGTGCGGATGGGATACCTGCCTTACTGGGTACACCGTGGCACGATGGACGGCCGCTATCATTACTATGTTGTTCCCTCCACCGATGCCGTTGAATATCCTGATCTCTACCAGATTGAACCCGAGTTGCGGCCGGCCCTGCTCCGTTTCAGCGAGAACACCCGTCGTCGTCTGTCGCCGTGTACGCATGACCCTGAGGCTGAATGTCCCATTCAAGAGCGGCGCTTCTATCAGGGCATGCATCACTAAAGCATATTTTTGTGCTTTTTTTATATGCTTGGTTGGCATATATGAAAAGAAATTGTATATTTGCAGTAGGCAACAGATAGGGGATTTGTTGTGCAATGTGTTGAGGGATAGTTGTTAATGAGAATAATAAATACATATTTATATGGCAAAGATAGACAAACTGCTTTCAAAGCAAGGTTATGAATGGAAGTACAGCACTGTGGGTGGTGTGACGCGTGTCAACATCGAAACCGGTGACGACGTGGCCCATCTGGACGAGCTGGACCAGAAGTTGTGGACGGTGCTCAGTTGCCCGGTGAAGGGGCTGGAGTTTGACGAGAAAACGCTCGCCCTGATGGACAGCGATAATGACGGCAAGATACGTGCCCACGAGGTGGTGGCTGCTTCGCAGTGGCTCAAGAAAGTGCTGGTCAATCTCGATCTGCTGCTCAAAGGGTCAGACACCGTGCTCTTCGGCGATATCTGTGAGAACACGGACGAAGGTAAGGAGGTGCTCGCTGCTGCCCGTTTGATACTTGAGAAACTGGGTCTGGAGAAAGATTCCATCTCCCTGCAGGATGTGCAGGATTATATGGCTGTGTATGAGGAGAAGTGCAAGGCAGAATACAAGGCGGCCGAAGGGGAACCCTACGAGCCTCCTTACGGCGAGGGCAGCGATGCCGCCGAAGCGGCGGTGAATGCTGTGCGTGCCAAGGTGGCCGATTGGTTCATGCGCTGCAAGCTGGTCCAGTTCGACGAGGACGCCTCGGCGGTACTCGATGTGCAGGTGGACAAGATCGCCGCCATCAGTGGCGAGGATCTGGCCGCCAACGTGGCCGAGATAGGTACTTATCCTCTGGCACGTCCGCGCAAGGACGGCGATCTGCCGCTGACCGAGGGCATCAACCCCGCTTGGCAGGGTGCCATGGCAGCTTTGGTGGCCGCCGTGCCCGAGTTGCAGGGCGAGAAGAAGATGAACGAGGAAGAATGGAACGCTATTGTGGCCAAGGTGGACGGCTACACAGCGTGGAAGGCTGCCGGCGAGACGGCGATGAATGACGCTATCGCAGAGCAGTTGGCTACCCATGCTGCTGCTATCGCCCCTGTGGAGCGCCTGGTGCGCTACTGCCGCGACTACTACACGTTGCTCCATAACTATGTCGTATTTAAGGATTTCTATCGCCGCGATGGTCATCTGGCCATTTTCCAAGCCGGCCAGCTTTATATTGACCAGCGCTGCTGCGACCTCTGCGTCAAGGTGAGCGACATGGGCAAGAGCACTGCCACGGCCGGCAAGAGTGGAATGTATCTGCTCTACTGCCATTGTGTGGCCAAGGACGGCGCTCAGATGGACATCGTGGCGGCCCTGACCGACGGCGAGATCGGCGGCCTGCACGAGGGTAAAAACGCCATCTTCTACGATCGTACAGGCAAGGATTGGGACGCCACGGTCACCAAGATCGTCGACAACCCGATCAGCGTGCGCCAGGCCTTCTGGAGTCCCTACCGCAAGTTTGGCAACTGGGTGACCGAGAAAATCACCAAGAGCGCCACGGAGAAGGAAAGCAAGCAATTTGAGAATATGACTGCCAAGGCAGATACAGCCAGCACCAACCTCACAGCGGCCCCGGCCGAAGGTGCCGCAGCAGCCGACGCCAAGAAGGCAGCCCCGTTCGACATTGCCAAGTTCGCCGGTATCTTTGCCGCCATCGGCCTGGCCGTGGGCGCCATCGGTGCCGCCTTAGGCATGCTTGGTGGGTTCGTGACGGACAAATGGTACAATATTCTCCTGCTCATCGCCGCCGTGATCATCCTCATTAGCGGTCCGTCGATGCTGCTGGCCTGGATCAAGCTGCGCAAGCGCAACCTGGGTCCTGTGCTCAATGCCAACGGTTGGGCCATCAATAGCAACGTGAAGGTGAACACCACCTTCGGCAAGACCCTCACCAGCATGGCCAAATATCCCAAGGTGGTGATGAACGACCCGCTGGCCGACAAGAAGATGGCTTGGTGGAAAAAGTGCCTCATCTGGCTCGTGGTTCTTGCTGCGCTGTTTATCGTCGGCTTCAAGCTGACGCAGCATCGTTGGGTATGGGAGCCCAAGCCTGTGGCTGAGGCGGAAGTGGTCGAGAGTGAGGTGGTCGACACGACGCCTGTCGTCGAGGAACCTGTGGTTGAAGAAGCTCCCGCTGAATGAAAAAGATAAGTAGGGACGCGGCGTGCCGCGTTCGCATAGGGCATGCTTGTCTGCTGCGGACCCGACACGTCGTTTCCCTATTGTTATTGTTTATGCCAGCTACTGTTCAATCGCAAGACACTTCGTTATTCTCGGCCGCATGGTGGAATGTTGAGAATCTCTTCGACACCCGTGACGACCCGAAGACCAACGACGATGAGTTTACTCCGCAGGGGGACCTGCACTGGACCCAACGCCGGATGTGGGACAAATTGTATGGTGTCTATAAGACGCTTACGATGATGGATTTGCCCGATGTGGTCGGTCTGGCCGAGGTGGAGAATAAATATGTGTTGCGTAACCTCTGTGAGGGGACTCCGCTCAGCCAGGTGGGCTATCGTTATGTCCACTATGACTCGCCTGACCGGCGAGGTATTGATGTGGCGCTTATCTACAGGGCTGACCGTTTCCGGGTGCATTCCAGCCGTCCCATCGGCGTCAGTGACAGCGCTTCCGATTTCTTTACACGCGACATATTGTTGGTCGAAGGGTCGACTATCGCTGGCGATAGCATCTACTTGTTGCTTAACCATTGGCCATCGAAGCGTGGTGGCGACGAGGCCGACCGGCATCGACTCCGTATTGCTTCGTTGTTGAGGTCGAAAATGGATTCACTCTATGCCGACCACCCCGATGCCGTTGTGTTGGCTATGGGTGATCTGAACGCCACGACGGCCGAGGCCCCTGTCAGCGAGGCTATGGGCTTCGGGTCTGACAGTGTCAATGCCGACGGTATCCGCAATCTTACGCTCAAGATGCCTAAGAACTGGGGATCACATAAGTATCAGGGCCAATGGGAATACTTGGACCAGATGTTCCTGCTGGCCAACGAGCGATGGATGGTGCGAGACATGAGGCTCATGCGTTATGACCACTTGCTTGTCGACGATACGTCTGGCCCCGGGCAGCGTCCCCATCGAACCTATCGTGGACCCCTCTACGAAGGTGGTCTCAGCGACCACCTGCCTCTGCTACTGCGAATGAAGCGACGGTGATATCTTTTCAAGTGTTTCGCGAAAAATGTGTATCTTTGCAAATCAATTTATATAGATATTAATTGAGAAACGATGTATAGAACAAATACTTGCGGCGAGTTGCGACTCGCCAATGTTGGACAAACGGTAACTCTGGCCGGCTGGGTGCAACGATCGCGCGACCTCGGCGGCATGACCTTTATCGACCTACGCGACCGTTACGGAATTACGCAGCTGGCTTTCAATATGGAGACCAATGCGCCGCTCTGCGAGCAGGCTCGCAAGCTGGGCCGCGAATACGTGATTCAGGTCACTGGCAAGGTGATCGAACGCAGTTCGAAGAACAGCAAGATCCCGACCGGCGAGGTGGAGATCGAGGTGACAGAGCTTGTTGTGCTTAACGAAGCCAAGACTCCTCCCTTCACCATCGAGGACCAGAGCGACGGCGGCGACGACCTGCGCATGCGCTACCGCTACCTCGACATCCGTCGCAACCCCGTGCGCCAGAACCTCGAGATGCGCCACCGCATGGCTATGCTGGTGCGCAACTACCTGTCCGATCGTGACTTCCTCGAGATCGAGACCCCCATGCTTATCAAGAGCACGCCCGAGGGCGCCCGCGACTTCGTAGTGCCCAGCCGCATGAATCCCGGCGAGTTCTACGCCCTGCCGCAGTCGCCCCAGCAGTACAAGCAGCTGCTCATGGTGGCCGGCATGGACCGCTACTTCCAGATTGTGCGCTGCTTCCGCGACGAAGACCTGCGTGCCGACCGCCAGCCGGAGTTCACACAGATCGACTGCGAGATGTCGTTCGTACACCAGGAGGATGTGCTCAACATGTTCGAGGGCCTGGCCAAGCACCTCTTCAAGGAGATGAAGGGCATTGAGTTCGACCAGTTCCCCCGCATGACATGGCACGACGCCATGCGTCTCTACGGCTCCGACAAGCCCGATATCCGCTTCGGTATGGAGTTCAAGGAGGTGACCGACGTGGTCAAAGGCCACGGCTTCGGCCTCTTCGACAATAGTGAGTTGGTGGTGGGTATCGTGGCCGAAGGCTGCGCCGAGTACACCCGCAAGCAGCTCGACGCTCTGACCGACTTCGTCAAGCGTCCGCAGGTGGGCGCTGGCGGCATGGTCTATATCAAGTACAACGCCGACGGCAGCTTCAAGTCCAGCGTGGACAAGTTCTACGACGCCGAGGCCCTCAAGGCCATCGCCGACAAGATGGGCGCCAAGCCCGGCGACCTGATGCTGATCCTCTGCGGCCCCGCCATGAAGACGCGCACCCAGCTCTGCGCCCTGCGCCTGGAGATGGGCCAGCAGCTCGGCCTGCGCGACCCGCAGAAGTTCGCACCCCTCTGGG
>CAMNIH010000089.1 GCA_946540365.1 uncultured Bacteroidales bacterium | reverse complement strand
GGACGGCAAGATAGCACAGTTTGTCACCAACCGCCACAACTCGCACGCCCTACCTGTACACCCGCTGCGCAAGAACGACAAGTATTACCTCGGCGTCTTCCTCGTCGGCGCATACCAGGAAATCCTGGGCGACATGCACAACCTCTTCGGCGACACCACGGCAGTGCACATCTCGGTGAAGGACGGGCACTACCACATTGACCAAGTCATTGACGGCGAGACCGTGGCCGAGGTGCTCGACTACGTACAGTACGACCCGAAGAAGCTCGTCCGCCAGCTGGAGATATGGGTGGCCAAGAGCGTCAAGCAGGGCAGGATAACGCTGGAGGAGGGCAAGGAGTTCCTCTCGAACTACCGCTCGGGCCTCTACGGATATACGTACCTGGAGTAAAGCAGGAGCAGCGCCCCTCTGCCGGCATTTTACGTAAACGCTGCCTACACTCTGTCTGCATAAAATAGAGTGAGCGCAAAGTGAACCCAAAGTGAACGCAAAGTGAACCCAGGGGGGAGAGAGGCGCGTGGCGCTGGCGGTCAGTCGAGCTGCAGGAAGCGGTCGCGCACGGCCTGTCGGGCGCGGAAGATGTTGACCTTGACCTGCTGTTCGGTGATGCCGAGTATGTCGGCTATGTCGCGGTAGCTTTTCCCTTCTATGTCACGTAGCTGTATGCAGGTGCGCTGCTTTTCGGGCAGTGCGCCTATGATGCGTCGTACCAGCTCTACGCGGTTGCGCTGTATGGCGTGCTGCTCTGGGTTTGACGAGGCGGTGGGGTCTATGGGGTCGTGGGCGTCGTCGAGGGCCACGGCGTGGTTGTCGAGATGGCGCTGCTTGTCGAGTGCGAGGTTGCGGCAGGTGGTGAGGCAGAAGGCCTCGATGTTCTGGATGTCGGCCCACGTGTCGCGCCGGCGCCATACCTTGATGAGTGTTTCCTGCACGACGTCCTCGGCCTCCGCAGGGTTCTGGGTGATGCGGAGGGCCAGACGGTAGAGTTCGTCCTTGAGGGGCAGTATGTCGTGCTGGAAGCTCAGTTCTTTCACTGTCGTTGCTTGACGTGGGTGGTGACGGGGGCTGTTGCTGTATGATAACGCTGGTGACGGGGGGCTACCGTTGTATGACGGTGCCGTGTTGGCCGTCGATGGCGGTGGCCAGGGTGATGACGACGCGGCTGACGCCGGCGTCGACGGCGCTGAGGGCGTTTTCTATCTTGGGCAGCATGCCGCCGCTGATGGTGCCGTCGGCACGGTAGCGGTCGTAGTCGGCGCGGCGGATGACGGGTATGACGCTGGCGTCGTCGTCAGGGCGGAGAAGCACGCCGGGCTTCTCAAAGGAGAAGACGAGGGTGACGTCGTAGCGTGTGGCCAGGGCCTTGGCGGTCTCGGAGGCCATGGTGTCGGCGTTGGTGTTGAGGATGTTGCCGTGGCCGTCGTGTGTCAGGGGGGCTACGACGGGCACCAGGCCGGCCTCGATGAGGGCTGAGAGGGTGTCGCAGCTGACGTGGTCTACGTCGCCCACGAAGCCGTAGTCTATGCCGTCCTTCGGCGGTCGGCGGTGGCTCACGATGACGTTGGCGTCGGCGCCGGTGAGCCCGAGGGCGTTGACGCCGACGGACTGCAGGCGTGCAACGACTTGCTTGTTGACCAGGCCTCCGTAGACCATGGTGACGACTTCGAGCATGTCGGCGTCGGTGATGCGGCGGCCGCCTACCATGCGGGTCTCCAGACCCAGGCGCTCGGCGGTCTTGGTGGCGCGGCGGCCACCGCCGTGCACCAGCACCTTACGGCCGGGAATGGCGGCAAAGTCGCGCAGCAGCTGGGTGAGCTGGGCTTCGTCCTCGACGACGGCACCGCCTACTTTTACAAGGGTTAGTTTCTCTTTCATTGCTTGTCAGAATGTCTTTTCCTGGGGGCAAAGGTACGAAGAAACAAGGAAAAAAGCAAATTTTTGGGTCTTTTCTGTAACTTTCTGCCGTGTGATTCGTCTTACTATTAGAAACGACATAACGTATGGATACGAAAAAGATAGAGTTGCTGTTGGAGCGCTACTGGGAGGCTGAGACCTCGCTGGAGGAGGAACGCACGCTGCGTGAGTACTTCCGCGGGGGCGACGTGGCCGAGGAGCTGAGCCAGTGGAAGCCTTTCTTCGAGGCACAGGCCGGGGAGGAGACGCTGGGCGAGGACTTCGACGAGCGCCTGATGGGGCTCATCAGCGACGAGGCCCCGATGGTGAAGGCCAAGGTGGTGAGTCTGAGGGACAGGCTGATGCCGCTGTTCAAGGCTGCCTCGGTGGTGGCTATCATTCTGACCGTCGGCGGCGCGCTGCAGGCTCCGTGGGACAGCAGCTGGAATACGGTGGAGGACTACGCGGTGCTGGAACACGACGTGGACACCGTGACAGCGGTGAGACCGGTACAGGCCGTGAACGCGGCCGACACGCAGGGCGACAGCTCGAAGGTGACGATGCCGGTCGAGGCGAAGGACTGAGAATTTTTTCTATGCTTTCTCTATATACATCATGTTTAGTTAAAACACACTTGTGAAGCTGTGAAGCTTTACTTTCTCTCAAATTTTTTCATAACATACTAACGAAGAGCGGACTGCCTGCTGAAAGTGTCAGAGGCAGTCCGCTCGCTTTGTGTCGGGGTCCGTACGGGATGGGGTCAGCTGCGACGGTCGCCCGCGTCGGCACGGCGCATCAGCAGGTGCAGCTGGAAGAGCGCGGGCAGCAGGATGAGCAGCGAGAAGCCGAGGGCCATGAGCACGTGCGACTGGGAACCCTTGAAGAGGTCGACGAGCCTGATGTCGGGGTCGGGATAGAGGTTGTACATGACGTAGGCCACCGAGTTGTTGGCCCAGTGGAAGGCCATGCCGGGCAGGATGGAGCCCGTGCGCCAGTACATCCAGCCTAAGAGGAGGCCGATGACGAAGGCGTGGGGCATCTGGGCGGGGTTCATGTGGATGAGGGCGAAGAGCAGGGCCGAGAGGGCGATGGCTGCCCAGGTCGACAGGCGCGGCGACTGAAGCAGGCGCTTGAGGATGGCACCACGGAAGACAATCTCCTCGCTGAAGGGGGCCAGCAGACCGATGGCCAGGTAGCCCCAGCGGTTGCGCATTATCATGTCGAACTCGTTCTCCACCAGGTTGGGCAGCTCGGGCATGTGCTCCTGCAGCCACATGGAGGGGATGATGAGGCCGAGGGCGGCCACGACGGTCCACAGCAGTACACTCCAGGGACGCGTGCGCAGCCAGCGGGGCGACAGCTCGGCCCACCGCGCCAGCAGGAACACCAGGATGGTGGCAAGGCCGACTATGGTGGTAGTCACGATGAGCTTGGCCGGGGTCATATCGGGCGAGTGGGTGACGGCCGCCCAGACAGGGGGGATGACGGCACCTCCTAACAACTGGAGGCCGATGAAGACGAGAAGGTAGCTAAGGGCTTTTTTCATAGTTGCTGTTGCGCCTGAAGGGCGTCTTTTTTAAGTTGTTCTATCAGTTCGGCAGCGCTCTGGAAGGGGCGCTCGGCGCGCAGACGGCGCACGAAGCCGATGGTGAGCTGGCGGCCGTAAAGGTCGCCGTGGTAGTCGAAGAGATGGACCTCGAGGGTCTGGCCATGGGGCCCGAAGGTGGGGCGCGTGCCGATGTTCATCATGCCCCTCAGTGGGCCGCAGGTGACGGCATAGACGCCGGGGGCAGGGACGAGCTGCTGGGGACAGTGCGGCACGATGTTGGCCGTAGGGAAGCCCAGGCGGGTGCCCAGATGCTCGCCGTGGACCACCGTGCCGCTGATGCTGTAGGGACGGCCCAGACAGCGGGCGGCCTCGTCCACCTGACCGTCCTGAAGCAGCTGGCGCACGCGCGACGAGCTGACGCTGCCCTCGGCAGGCAGGGCGACGACGTCGATGCCCAGCTCGAGACCGTAGCGACGGTAGTCGGCAAAGCCCTCGGCACGGTTGTGGCCGAAGCGGTTGTCGTAGCCCGTCAGCAGTACCTCGACACCGAGGCGCCGGCGAAGCACGTCGCACATGAACTGGCGGGCGGTCATGGACTTGAGAGCAGGGGTGAAGGGCAGCACCTCGACACGGTCGATGCCGGTGGCGAGGATGAGCTGGCGCTTCTCGGCAAGCGGGGTGAGCACCTGCTCGTGGCGGGGGGAGTGGTCGAAGGTGATGCACAGCGACCGGAGACCACGGCGACGCGACTCGGACACTACCTGCCCCAGCACGAAACGGTGACCGGCATGGACACCGTCGAACATTCCTATCGTGGCAACGTAACCAGACATCTGACCTGAATAACTGTCAACTATCAACTCTCAACTATCAACTCTCCCACGAGCTCCGCTCGCTTTGCCCTTCAGGTCAAAGAACTTCCTGTACAGCTCGCCTATCCACAGCACCGGACTCGTGCCGGCTATGATGTACAGCCACGTCAGCGGCGCAAGGGGTACGGTGCGGAACATCTTGCCGCCGAAGGTGACGATAAGCCACTGGCCGACCAGCACCAGCACCAGCACCAGCAGGAAGCCGCGGCAGGCCCACAGACGGCGCAGGGCGGAGTGGTGGGAGCCCAGCGAACGGGCGTTGAAGAGGTTCCACCACTGCAGCATGACAAAGATGGTGAAGAAGACGGTGAGCTCGGTGGGGTTGACGCCGGCAATGCGCTCGAAGTACCATAGCAGGGCGAACATGCCAAGGAAGAAGAGCCCGCCGACGACGAGGATGCCGTGCATCATGGGACGCGTGATGATGAAGGCGTCGCGCGAGCGCGGATGCTCGTGCATCACCTCGCGGCTGGGAGGCAGCGAGGCCAGGGCCATGGCGGCGAAGGTGTCCATAATGAGGTTTATCCAGAGTATCTGCGTGATGGTAAGGGGCAGCTCGGTGCCTACGAAGGCGCCGAAGAGCACCAGCAGGAGCGCCGTGACGTTGACCACAAGCTGGAAGAAGATGAAGCGCTGGATGTTCTTATAGAGTGACCGGCCCCACATAACGGCATGGACAATGGAACGGAAGGAGTCGTCGAGCAGGGTGATGTCGCTGGCCTGCTTGGCCACGCTGGTGCCGCTGCCAAGCGACAGGCCGACATGGGCGTGGTTCAGCGCGGGGGCGTCGTTGGTGCCGTCACCGGTGACGGCAACCACCTGGCCCTGACGCTGCAGCTGGCTGACCAGGCGCTGCTTGTCGGTAGGACGGGCACGCGACATCACCTTCAGGCCTGTCACTATCTTCTGGGCGTCCTCGTCGCTCATCGCCGCAAACTCGGAGCCGGTGATGGACAGAACGTTCCCCACTCCCACCGCTGGAGAGGAGTCGGGGATGAGACCTATCTGGCGGCCTATCTCCCTGGCCGTTTCGGCGGTGTCGCCGGTGACTATCTTGACGTCGATGCCGGCCTGTTCGCACTGGCGGATGGCGTCGGGCACTTCCTCGCGCAGGGGGTCGCTGATGGCTATGATGGCCAGCAGACGGTCGTCCTGGGCTACGGCCAGGGTGCGCATGGCGTGTTGCTGCCACTCTATGAGGTGTTCGGAGGCCTGCCGGCGAACAGCGTCGGTAAGGCTGCACATGGACATGACTATCTCGGGGGCACCTTTAATATACCGGGTGCCGCCCACCGTGGTCGACATATACTTGCGCTCGGTGGAGAAGGGCTCGCGCGAGGTGAAGGGGTTCTGGGAACGCAGCTGCTGGTAGTCCACGCCCTGTGCTGCAAGCCAGCGCAAAAGGGCCTGCTCGGTAGGATTGCCCACCTCGTGCGTGGCAGTGGTGTTCAGAGCTATGGACCGGTAGAGCATGTCCCTTGCAGATTCTTGCTCGCCGTACACTTCCACCTCGGCTACTGTCATGCGGTTCTGCGTCAGCGTGCCGGTCTTGTCGGTGCAGATGCAGGTGACGGCACCCATCGTCTCAGAGGCCTGAAGCTTGCGCACCAGATTGTTAGACTTGAGCATCCTCCGCATGTTCAGCGCCAAAGCCAGGGTGACGGCCATGGGCAGACCCTCGGGCACTGCCATGACGATGAGGGTGACGGCCATCATAAAGTACTTCAGCACCACTTCCAGCATGCCCACATAGTCGCTGCTGTGCCAAAGGGGATTGGTAAGTATGTCGTGGCCAAGGAAAAGGACGAACGACGCCATGGCCGTGCCGCCGCCTATCTTGCTGATAAGCTTGGCGAGGCGGTCCAGCTGAAGGTTAAGAGGGGTCTTGACGCCGGTAATCTCCGTCGACTGACGCGCTACGTGGCCTATCTCCGTCTCGTCGCCTACTGCCGTCACGACGTAACGCCCCGTACCGTTCATCACCATCGAGCTGCGCAGAAGCACATCCTTCGGATAAGCCTCCCCGCTCCCAGCGCTGCTCGCTGCTACGCCCGGAGCGCCCTCTGCCATGCGCTGACCTGCCCCCGCGCTACTCGCTGTGACGCGCGGGCCGGCCACCGATTTGTTGGTAAGCAACTCACCGGTCAGACTTGATTCGTCCACCTGAAGGTCGGTACTCTCAAATAAACGACCGTCGGCCGGAACCTCGTCGCCCGTTTCCACAATGACGACATCGCCCACCACCACCTCGCGACGAGCTATCTCTATAACCTTACTGGAAGACTTTCCAGTCGCGTTGTCCTCCGCCGTCCGGCGCAGCACCTTGACTGGCTGCTCCTCGCCTAACTGGGTCAGCACATCAAACTTACGGGCGGCGTCGCGCTCGAAATAGAAACCTACGGTCGTAGCCAGAATAATGGCAGCTATGATGCCAAGCGTCTCCACAAAGTCTTGCTTCACGAAGGCCAGCGCAAGCGATACTACGGCAGCCACCAAAAGAATGCGTACCATAGGATCGTCGTACTTTTCCAAATAAAGCCGCCACATTGACTGGCGCGGGGGCGGCGTCAGCACGTTCTCGCCGTGCGCACGCCTACTCTCTTCAACCTGCTGCAATGACAGCCCTTGTATCTCTTCTTTCATATATCGGCTGCAAAGTTACAAAGATTTTCCCAAATTTATTTGGATATTTAAGAAAATCTGCTTACCTTTGCACCGCTTTTATCAAAAGCACTGGACTTGTAGCTCAGTTGGTTAGAGCAACAGACTCATAATCTGG
>CAMNIH010000088.1 GCA_946540365.1 uncultured Bacteroidales bacterium | reverse complement strand
GGCTGCGGTACCAGCTGATACCCTACTTCATCAGCAGCCACCCCGGCTGCCGTCTCGAAGATATGGCCGACCTAGCGGTGCAGATGAAGAAGATGGGCTACCGCTTAGAGCAGATACAGGACTTCACGCCGACGCCCATGACGCTGAGCACCGAGATGTACTACACCGGCATCGACCCCACGACGATGAAACCCGTCTACGTGGCCACCACGCCGGGCGACAAGGCCGACCAGCGGCGCCTCTTCTTCTTCTACAAACCCGAGATGCAGCGCGACATCATACAGAGCCTTCGCCAGGGTGGCCTGGCTCGATTCATTCCCCTGCTTTTCAGCCCTGTGGCTACCAAGGGGCGACGCCCACGTTGAGCATACTCCTCCAGGCATCAACCAGGCATCAACCAGGCATCAAGCAGGCATCCCCTCTGCATCATCTCTGCTTGTGTGCGGAAGGGATGCTGTGTGTGTACGGTCATAGTGCATGTTGTCAGTGAATTGCGTTTTTGGTGTGCGAAAATGAGGTGCAAAATGGTGAGATTTGTGGCTCGTGGAGGCTTGGTGGAGTTCCTGAACGAGGTGGAAAGTGTGTTTGTAGTATGTTGATTACCAATGTAAAGAAAAATAATTTGAAAAAATATTTTGTCGGTTCAAAAAATGTTCGTACTTTTGCACCCGCTTTCAAGAGAGAAAGCGTCCTCGGGACAAAACAAAATGCCGCATTCGTCTAGTGGTCCAGGACATCTGCCTCTCACGCAGAAGATCATCAGTTCGACTCTGATATGCGGTACGAAGCCTCTCCAAACGAGAGGCTTTTTCTTTGTGCTTGCAGGGATGGAAAAACTTTCGTATCTTTGCAAATTGAAATATGGGTCGCTATTTTATACATATAGCCTATAATGGAGCGAGTTACAATGGCTGGCAGACGCAGCCGGGCTTGCCCACCGTGCAGCAGACGCTGGAGACGACACTCGGCATCCTGCTGCGGCAGCCGGTTGCCGTGGTGGGCTGCGGCCGTACCGATACCGGCGTGCATGCGAGCGACTTCTATGCCCACTTCGACATCAGAGTGGATAGTGGGGAGTGTGTAGTTGGTAGCAATCAAGGTCAAGTGCCTCCCACTCTCCACTCCCCACTCCCCGCTAATCTGGTGTTCAAGTTGAACAACATGCTGCCTCCGGATATTGCCGTTTACGACCTCTATGAGGTGGCGCCGAATGCCCATGCGCGCTTCGACGCCGTGGCCCGCACCTACCAGTACCATGTCAGCGACTGCCGTTTGCCGTTCCGCCAGGGGCAGTACTGCCGCATCTGGTTCCGGCCCGACCTGGATCGGATGAACGAGGCGGCGCGGGTGCTGATGGAGTACGACGACTTCACGAGTTTCGCCAAGCTGCACACGCAGGTGAAGACCAACATCTGCCACCTCAGCGAAGCCCATTGGGACACGGTGGGTGACGAGTGGGTGTTCACCATCCGCAGCAACCGCTTCCTGCGCAACATGGTGCGGAGCGTGACGGGTACGCTGCTCGACGTGGGGCGCGGAAAACTGAGTATCGACGGTCTGCGCGAGATCATAGAGAAGAAGGACCGCTGCGCCGCCGGCGTCAGCATGCCGGCCTGCGGCTTGTTCCTGACCAAGGTGGAGTACCCTTCGGGGTTAAGAGTTATGAGTTAAGAATTAATAATTAGGAATGAAATACATTGAAGTAACCTTTACGATGGACGATACCGGTGTCTTCCGCGACATGCTGGTGGACACGCTGGGCAACGAAGGCCCCTATGAGAGCTTCGTCGAGACCCGGGACGGCCTGAAGGCCTATGTGCCCGCGTCGGAATACGATCCCAAGTACCTGGCCGCCACGGCCCAGGCCTTCCCGCTGCCGCTGAAGTACGAGGCCCACGAGATGGAGGACCGCGACTGGAATGCCGAGTGGGAGAAAGGGCACGAGGCGGTGCTGGTGCGGGCCGACAACGGGAGCACCATCTGGGTGCGCGCCCCCTTCCATCCGCACCGCACCGACGTGGACTACGAGCTGCTGATCGAGCCCAAGATGAGTTTCGGCACGGCCCATCACCCCACCACCTACATGATGCTCAGCTATGTGGCCGAGCTCGACCTGGTGGGTCGGCGGGTGCTCGACATGGGCTGCGGCACCGCCGTGCTGGCCATCCTGGCCAAGATGCGCGGGGCGGCCTACGTGGAGGGTGTCGACGTCGACGAGTGGGCCTACCGCAATGCGCAGGAGAATGCCGCCGCCAACGGGGTGGAGGTCAGCCTGCGGCTGGGCGACGCCTCGACGCTGAAAGGCGAGTTCGACGTGGTCATCGCCAACATCAACCGCAACATCCTCTTGGCCGACATGGAGCGCTACGCCGCCGTCATGGCGTCGGGTGCCACGTTGCTGCTCAGCGGCTTCTACGAGGCTGACGAGGGTGCCCTCATCGCCAAGGCCAACACGCTGGGTATGACGCTGTCCGGCAAGAAAAACAGGGAGCAGTGGTCGGCGCTGGAACTTAAAAAGAACGGCGAATTAAACTAATTAATCTAATGCTACGCAGGTTAATTTAAAGTTAATTTCTCTAAGTATTATGCAGAATTAGAGTAATTGGCAGGTAATTAGGATGAGTTGAAAACAATTCGCATAATTCGTTTAATTAGCCGTTAGAAATCAAATATGATTGTATGTATTGCCGAGAAACCGAGTGTGGCGCGCGAGATAGCCAAGGTGCTGGGTGCCAACAGTCAGCACGACGGCTACCTGGAGGGCAACGGCTATCAGGTGACCTGGACCTTCGGCCACCTCTGCACCCTCAAGGAGCCGCAGGACTACACCGACCACTGGCGCCGGTGGAGCCTGTCGGCGCTGCCGATGATCCCGCCGCGTTTCGGCATCAAACTCATCCCCAACCAGAGCTATGAAAAACAGTTCGGCGTCATCGAACGCCTGATGCAGGCCGCCGACGGCATCATCAACTGCGGCGATGCCGGTCAGGAGGGCGAGCTCATCCAGCGGTGGGTGATGCAGAAAGCGCGGGCCAAGTGTCCGGTGCAGCGCCTGTGGGTGAGCAGCCTCACCGAGGAGGCCATCCGCGAAGCCTTCGCCCACCTGCGGCCGCAGGACGACTACCAGAGCCTCTACGAGGCGGGCCTTTGCCGCGCCATCGGCGACTGGCTGCTCGGCATGAATGCCACCCGCCTCTACACCATGCGCTTCGCCACCGCCAAAGGACAGGTGCTCAGCATCGGGCGGGTGCAGACCCCCACGCTGGCGATGATCGTCAAGCGGCATCTGGAAATCAAGAACTTCAAGCCCGAGAAGTACTGGGTGCTCTCCACCCTCTACCGGGCGGTGACCTTCACCTCGACCAAGGGCAAGATGAAGAGCCTCGAGGAGGGGCAGCAGGCCATGGATGCCATCCGGGGCAAGGACTTCACGGTGACCAGCGTCGAGCAGAAGGCCGGCACCGAGGCACCACCCAGGCTGTTCGACCTCACCTCGTTGCAGGTGGAGTGCAACAAGAAATACAGCCTTTCGGCCGACGACACGCTGAAGCATATCCAGAGTCTCTACGAGAAGAAGCTGACCACCTATCCCCGCGTGGACACCACCTACCTCTCGGACGACATTTATGCCAAGTGCCCCAGCATCTTGCAGGGCATCGTCCCCTACGCCCCCTTGGTGCAGCCCCTGATGGGCAAACGCCTGAAGAAGAGCAAGAAGGTCTTCGACAGTTCGAAGGTGACCGACCACCATGCCATCATCCCCACGGGACAGAACCCGCAGAATGTCAGTCTCTCGCTCGACGAGAAGCGGGTCTTCGACATGGTGGCGCGGCGCTTCATCGCCGTCTTCTACCCTGATTGTAAGTTCAGCACCACCACGGTGCTGGGCGAGGTGGAACAGGTGGAGTTCAAGGCCACCGGCAAGCAGATCCTCGACGAGGGGTGGCGTGCCGTGTATGGTGGCAAGACCGACCAGTCCGACCCGTCCGAGGCGACCGACGACAAGGAGCAGACCCTGCCCGCCTTCGAGGAGGGCGAGCACGGCCCCCACGAGCCCACCCTGGCCGAGAAGCAGACCACGCCCCCCAAGCCCTACACCGAGGCCACGCTGCTGCGCGCCATGGAGACCGCCGGCAAGACTGTCGACGACGAGGAACTGCGCGACGCCCTGAAGGCCAACGGCTTGGGACGCCCATCGACTCGTGCCGCCATCATCGAAACCCTCTACAAGCGGCAGTACATCAGCAAGGTGCGCAAGAGCCTCGAGCCCACGCCCACCGGCATCGCCCTGATCGGCGTCATACAGGAGGACCTGCTCAAGAGCGCCGAGCTGACGGGCCAGTGGGAGAAGAAGTTGCGCGACATCGAGGCGCACAAGTACTCGGCCACTCAGTTCATCGACGAGCTGAAACAGATGACCGCTCAGGTGGTGCAGGAAGTCATTGCCGACGGCACCCGCCGCATGACCTATTGAAAATAGGTGTTTTTTTTTACTATTTAATACTAAATAATACCGATTGACGTTTAAATCCATTATGATTGCAGAAAACATAGCACGGATCAAGGCCGCATTGCCGGCAGGTGTGCGGCTGGTGGCGGTCAGCAAGCTGAAGCCGAACGAGGACATCATGGAGGCCTACGGTGCCGGCCAGCGCCTCTTCGGCGAGAACTACGCCACCGAACTGCGCGACAAGGCCGCCGCGCTGCCCAAGGACATCGAGTGGCATTTCATCGGACACCTGCAGTCGAAGCAGCTGAAGTACTATATCCCCTTTGTCAGCATGATCCACGGCGTCGACTCGCTGGAGCACCTGGAGGACGTGGACCGCGCCGCCGCCAAGGCGGGACGCATGGTCGACGTGCTGCTTCAAGTGCATGTGGCCCAGGAGGAAACTAAGTTCGGTTTTGCTCCTGAGGAGCTGGAGTCGCTCCACGTTCCGCTGGCCGCTCTGGCCCATGTCCGCGTGTGCGGCCTGATGGCCATGGCCAGCCATACCGACGACACCGCCCGTGTGCGGGCCGACTTCCGCGAGGCGCGCCGCATTTTCGAACGCCTCCAGGCGGGCCCCTTCGCCGGTCAGGCGTCGTTCTGCGAGCTCTCCATGGGCATGAGCCACGACTGGCAGCTGGCCGTCGACGAGGGCAGCACGCTGGTGCGGCTGGGCACCAGCATCTTCGGTGAACGCGATTATTCAAAACTCAAACGATAATTCCCATGCAAATATTCACTAAAAGCAAACACATCATCCTCTCCTACGTGGTGATCACGCTGGGGTTGATGCTCTACACCTTCGGTTGGTCGGCCTTCATGCTGCCCATGAAGATTGTCGGTGGCGGCGTCAGCGGCATGAGCGCCATCCTCTACTACGCCGTCGGCATCCACATCCCCATCGGTGTGCTCAACTTCGTCTTCAACGCCATCCTGGTGGCCATCGGCTTCAAGGTGCTGGGTTCCAAGTTCGGCGCCAACACCATCTACGGCATCATCATGTCGTCCCTCTGCTTCATCCTGTGGCAGCAGGTGCTGCACGTCGACACGTGGTTCGACGTCGAGCACTTCGGCGTCTTCATGTGCGCCGTGCTTGGCGGCTTCTGCTGCGGTGCCGGCATCGGCCTGTCGTTCATCATGGGCGGCAACAGCGGCGGCACCGACATCATCGCACTCATCGTGTGCAAGTACCACAACGTCTCGCCCGGCCGTGTCATCATGCTCATCGACGTGGTCATCATCGGCTGCTCCTTCTTCGTCAGTCACCGCCTGGACAACGTCGTCTGCGGCTATGTCGTCATGGTCACCATGACTTATGTGCTCGACATGGTGCTCGACGGCAACAAGCAGTCGTACCAGATCATGGTCTTCTCGCTCCGGAATGAGGAGATCGGCGAGGCCGTCACCCGCGAGGTGGGCCGCGGTGCCACGCTCCTCGACGCCGAGGGCTGCTACACCAAGCAGCAGCAGAAGGTGCTCCTGATGATGGTACACCGCACCGACAAGCAGCATGTGCTGCAGATCATCCACCGCATCGACGAGAACGCTTTTGTCAGCGTCAGCAAGGCACAGGGCGTCTATGGCAAGAATTTCGAAAAGCTGAAGTTATAAGGTTTAAGGTTTAAAGTTTAAAGTTTAAGGTTCAATTCTCAATTTTCAATTCTCATGAAGATGATATCCCCCTCGCTGCTCAGTGCCGACTTCGGCAACCTGCAGCGCGACATAGAGATGCTCAACGCATCGGAGTGCGACTGGCTGCACGTCGACGTGATGGACGGCCTGTTTGTGCCCAATATCTCGTTTGGCCAGCCTATCGTCAAGCATATCAAGAAGCATGCGCAGAAGCCCCTCGATGTCCACCTGATGATCGAGGATCCCAGCCGCTATGTCCAGGACTTCCGCGATGCCGGTGCCGACATCCTCACTATCCATTATGAGGCTTGCCGCCACCACGACCGGGTGCTCCATGCCGTCCACGACGCCGGCATGAAGGGTGGGGTGGTGCTCAACCCCTCTAGCCCCGTCTGTCTGCTCGAGGACATCGTGCAGCTCTGCGATGTGGTGCTCCTGATGAGCGTCAACCCCGGTTTCGGCGGACAGAAGTTCATCGAGAACACCTACAACAAGGTGCGCCAGCTGCGCGAGCTCTGCAACCGCAAGAACCCGCAGTGCCTCATCGAGGTCGACGGCGGCGTCAACCTGCAGAATGCCCCCTTGCTCTTCGAGGCCGGCGCCGACGTGCTGGTGGCCGGCAACGCCGTCTTCAAGAGCGAAAATCCTCAGCAGACCATCCACATGATGAAACAATGAAGCGTCCGCAGCTCATTATCGCCCCCGGCAAGGAGAAAGCCCTCCTGCGCCGCCACCCCTGGATATTCTCCGGCGCGGTAAAGCGCATCGTGGGCGAACCGCAAGAAGGTGACCTCGTCGATGTCGTCGACGCACACGGTCAATGGATGGCCATGGGTCACTTCCAGAACGAGAGCATCATCTGCAAAGTGCTTACCTTCGATGCCGACGAGGCTGCATTGCCTATTGAAGAGAATCTTCGTCGTCGCATACATTCCGCCGTGAACTATCGCGTGACACTCGGTTTCTTCGGCGACGAACAGACCAATGTCTTTCGGCTTGTCCATG
>CAMNIH010000087.1 GCA_946540365.1 uncultured Bacteroidales bacterium | reverse complement strand
ACTGAAGAACGACTGAAGAACGACTGAAGAAAAGGTAGAGTCAACCCCTCGTCAAGGGGGTGCAGAGGGCGGGGCGCAGGGGGGGCGCAAATGGGCCTCCTCCGGCGGGGAACGACGGCCAACACATGACACACAACAATTTATGATACAAATTGTTACAGACATACAACAAGGACAGTCGGCCAGTGGTTCGAGGGTGGCGTCCGACCCCCCTGCGCAGATTATTTTTTGCAGGATTGAAAAAAAGATTGTATCTTTGCACTTTGTAATTAATCATAAAAACGATGAAGAAAATAATCTTTCTCATTGCCGCTGTGGCACTTATGTCGGCGGCCAACGCACAGGTGGTGGTAGGTATTCAGGGTGGCTACCACTGGCAGAAACTCACCCAGTCGTATGACACGGAGAACTATCGCCAGTCGAACGATTGGCTCGGCGGACTGCAGGTGGGCTACATGATCACCCCGACGCTCTACGTCGGCATCTCGGGCAACTACCAGAGCTTCAGCGCCGACACCTTCTACCTGCACAACAACATCGAGTTCGAAGGCATGATCCGCACCGTCGACAACCGCCTGCTGTCGACCAAGCACAGCGCCTGGACGGTGGCCCCCCAGGTGAAGTGGGAATTCCTGAAATACGGCAACATGCACTTCCACCTGCTGCTGGAAGGCACCTACACCAAGGCCGGCTACACCACCCTCAACGAGAGCTACAACACCCCCTTCCGCAACAACGGGGAGTACCTCGAGCGCGAGCCCGTCGAGGACAGCATCCGCTCGTTCAGCTGGGGCGTCAGCCTGCGGCCGACACTCACCTATGAATTCTCGCGCCACCTGAGCGCCGAGCTGAGCCTCGACTTCCTGTCGATCGGCTATATCGACCATCGCAGCTACGACGACCACCTCGTGCCGCACTACGACAACGAGGGCGCCCTCGAATACCTCGACGGCGACATCTACTGCGAGAACCAGGTACACCGCGTCCGCACCCTCTATGCCGGTCTCAACACCCTCATGGAGACCCTCCGCTGGGAGAGTCCCATGCTGCGGCTTGGATTCAACTGGACATTCTAACGCCGGCAAGCGATGTATACCAAAGAACAAGGACTGTACATAGCCCACTGCGACGAGGGGAACCTCGCGCTGGTGGGCCGCATGGCCAACCGCCACGGCCTGATCGCCGGCGCCACCGGCACCGGCAAGACCGTCACCCTGCAGGTGATGGCCGAGACCTTCTGCCAGGCCGGCGTGCCCTGCTTCATGGCCGACATGAAAGGCGACCTCAGCGGCATCAGCCAGGCCGGCCAGATGAGCTCCTTCATCGAGAAACGCAAGGACGCCTTCGGCATCCCCAACCCTGAATTCCAGGCCTGCCCGGTGCGCTTCTTCGACGTCTTCGGCGAGCAGGGCCACCCCATCCGCGCCACCGTGAGCCAGATGGGGCCGCAGCTGCTCAGCCGTCTGCTGGGCCTCAACGAGACGCAGGACGGCGTGCTGAACATCGTCTTCCGCATCGCCGACGAGAACGGCCTGCTGCTGCTCGACCTGAAGGACCTGCGCGCCATGCTCGACTTCGTGGCACGCCACGCCAAGGAGTACACCACCCTCTACGGCAACATCTCCACCGCCACCATCGGCGCCATCCAGCGCTCGCTGCTGCAGCTGGACAACCAGGGGGCCGACCGCTTCTTCGGCGAGCCCTCGTTCGACATCTTCGACCTGCTGCAGACCGAAGGCGGCAAGGGCGTGATGAACGTGCTGGCGGCCGACAAGCTGATGCTCCAGCCCAAGCTCTACAGCACCTTCCTCCTATGGCTCCTCTCGGAGCTCTACTCCACCCTGCCCGAAGTGGGCGACCAGGAGCTGCCGCGGCTCGTCTTCTTCTTCGACGAGGCCCACATGCTCTTCGAGGACACCTCGAAGGCGTTGACCGACAAAATCGAGCAGGTGATCCGCCTGATCCGCTCCAAGGGGGTCGGCATCTACTTCATCACCCAGAGCCCCACCGACATCCCGGAGAACATACTGGGCCAGCTGGGCAACCGCGTGCAGCACGCCCTGCGCGCCTACACGCCGAAGGACCAGAAGGCCGTCAAGACGGCCGCCGACACCTTCCGCCCCAACCCCGCCTTCAAGACCGACGAGGCCATCATGAACCTCGAGACCGGCGAGGCGCTGGTGAGCCTGCTCGACGAGAAGGGAGCCCCCTCGGTCGTGCAACGCGCCAAGATCCTCTTCCCGCTGAGCCAGATCGGCGCCATCACCGACAGCCAGCGCAGCGCCATCGTCCGCAGCAGCCGCATCTACGGCAAATACGACACCATGGTGGACCGCGAGAGCGCCTTCGAGGTGCTCCTCAAGCAGGCCGAAGCCGCCGAGGCCGAAGCCGAGGCCGCCACGGCCGCCGAGCAGACCGCGCCCGTGCCGCAAGCTGCTCCGGACAGCCCAGCCGCCACGGCCGCCCCGAAGAAGGAGGCCAAGAAGGGCGGCGGGCTGGCCAGCAAGATACTGAAGTCGGTGCTCACCGCCGCCACCGCCACCCTGGCCACCGCCGCCGGAACGGCCGTCAGCAACGCCGTCAGCGGCAAGAAGACCAAGAGCAAGACGTCGGTCGGGCAGAAGATCGTCAAGAACACCACCAGCAGCGTCACCCGCACCCTGACCCGCGACATACTGGGGAACCTGCTGAAGTAGACTGTGATTAATTACGAGAAACACCGGCTTGCCAACGGGCTGACAGTGCTGACCCACGAGGCGTGGGACACACCGCTGGCCACGGTGAATCTGCTCTACAACGTAGGCTCGCGCGACGAGGATCCCGCCCGCACGGGCTTCGCCCACCTGTTCGAACACCTCATGTTTGGCGGCACCCCGCAGGTGCCCGACTTCGACGGCGTGGTGAGCAGCCTCGGGGGCGACGACAATGCCTTCACCACCTGCGACTACACCAACTACTACACCACCGTGCCGGCCGACGCGGTAGCGACGGCCCTGGCCTTGGAGGCCGACCGCATGGCCCACCTCGACATCAGCGCCAAGGCGCTCTCGGTGCAGCAGCACGTGGTCACCGAGGAGTACAACCAGCGCTACATGAACCGCCCCTACGGCGACACGTGGCTGCTGCTGAGGCCCCTCTGCTATCAGGCCCACCCCTACCGCTGGGCCACCATCGGGGCCGACATCAAGCATGTCAGCGAGGCCACCCTCGACGACGTGAGGGCCTTCCACCACCGCTTCTACCGGCCCGACAACGCCATCCTGGCCATCGCCGCCCCGCTGCCGCACAGCGAGATGCTGCAGCTTGCGCAGACCGCCTGGCAATCCCCCGCGACAGCCGCGCCCCGGACCGCCGGCGCCCCCTCGCGCGAGCGCACCTATCCCGCCGAACCCGAACAACGCGAGGCCCGCGAACTGCATGTGCAACGCGACATCCCTGCCCCGATGGTCTACTTAGCCTACCCCATGGGCGACCGGTTAGGGCGCCACTTCCGCGCCTGCGACCTGCTGAGCGACATCCTGGCCACCGGCACCTCGAGCCGCCTGCACCGACGCCTGGTCGTCGAGCAGCAGCTGATGGTCGAGGCCGAGGCCTGCATCAGCGGCGACGACGGGCCCGGCATGCTGCTCCTCAGCGGAAAGCTGCAGCAGGGCGTGACCACCGACCAGGCCTTCGAGGCGCTGCGCCGCGAGGCACAGGCGCTCTGCGAGACCCGCGTGAGCGACTACGAGCTGCAGAAAGTGCAGAACAAGTACGAGAACACCTTCGTCCTGTCGCAGTACAAAGCCGCCGACCGCGCAATGGCGCTCTGCCACTACACCTGGCTGGGCGACACCGACCTTGTGAACCGTGAACCCGACGAGTACCGGCGCCTCACGCCCGACGACCTGCTCGAGGCTGCACGCGAGGTGTTCGTCCCGTACCGTGAGAACCGACTTTATTACGAAAAGCTATGACGTTAAAAGAAAGACTGAAAGGGCTGATTGAGCGCTTTGTCGACTGGTTCGAACACGTCAACTGGCGCCACGTCTGCCGCGAGATAATCGACTTCGTCGGGCGCATCATGCACAAAGTGCTTTTCGGCGTGCTGCTGCCCAAGAAGTACAAAAACATCACCAAACGCCAGATCTTCGACATCATCTTCAAAAGCGACACCCCCGCGGGACGCAAGTTCGACATCTGGCTGCTCGTGCTGATCATTCTCAACATCCTGCTGCTCATCTTCGACAGCCTCGTGGGCTCGTCGAGCACCATGACTTCCGGGGCCCACAAGAGCCTCTCCTTCTGGATTACCAAAGGCCTCGAATGGGGCTTCACGCTGCTGTTCACCTTCGAATACTACCTGCGCATCTACTGCCTCAAGCGCCCCCTGCGCTACGTCTTCTCCTTCTGGGGCATCATCGACTTCCTCTCCATCTTCCCGGCCTACCTCAGCCTCTTCATCCCCACCACCCAGGCCCTCACCGTGCTGCGCCTGCTGCGCGTGATGCGCATCTTCCGCATCTTCCGCCTGCAACGCTTCCAGGACGCCGCCACACAACTCACCAACGCCCTCAAGAACAGCGCCCTGCGCATCATGGTGTTCATGCTCTTCATCCTGGTGGCCGCCATCATCCTGGGCACCATGATGTACTCCATCGAGGGCAAGTACAACCCCGACCAGTTCGACAGCGTGCTCAGCGGCATCTACTGGGCCGTGGTGACCATCACCACGGTGGGCTACGGCGACGTGGTGCCCGTCACCGCCGGCGGCCGCTTCCTGGCCGTGCTCGTGATGCTGCTCGGTTACTCCATCATCGCCGTTCCCATGGGCATCGTGGCCGGCGAGACCATCAACGAGAGCCGCAAGGAAAAGAAACTCCGCAAGACCCTCAAGGTGGTCGAAGACATGGAGAAGGACTTCGACGAGGAAGAGGAGGCCATACACCACTAACCATTCCCCATGACCCGCATCCTCATCTCCGACCGCACACATCCCGTACTGGAAGAGCGCCTGCGCCAGGCGGGCTACGACGTCAGCGTCGAACCCGACCACGACTACCGCTCGCTGGTCGCCGCCGCCCAAGGCTGCGCCGCCCTCGTGGTGCGCAGCAAGGTCATTATCGACCGCGCCTTCATCGACGCTGTCCCCTCGCTGCGCTGCATCGGACGCGTGGGGGCCGGCATGGAGACCATCGACACCGCCTACGCCGAGAGCCGCGGCATCCGCTGCCTCAACAGCCCCGAGGGCAACCGCGACGCCGTCGGCGAACACACCGTGGGCCTGCTGCTGGCGCTGCTCGACAACATAGCGCGGGCCGACGCCCAGGTGCGCCAGGGCCTCTGGCTGCGCGAGGCCAACCGGGGCCTCGAACTCGGCAGCCTCACCGTGGGCATCATCGGCTACGGCAACATGGGCCAGGCCTTCGCCCGCCGCCTCGGCGGCTTCGGCTGCCGCGTGATCTACTACGACAAGTACCTTATAGATCCTATAAGTCCTATAGGACCTATAAGTCCTATAAGTGCCCCCACCCGCGTCAGCCTCGAGCAGCTGCAGGCCGAGGCCGACGTGGTCAGCTTCCACGTCCCCCTGACCGACGAGACGCGCCACTACCTCTCGCCCGCCTTCGTCGACGCCATGGCCAAGCCCTTCTTCATGCTCAACACCTCGCGCGGCGCCGTGGTCGACACCGAGGCACTGGCCGACGCACTCGACAGCGGCCGCATCCGGGGCGCCGCACTCGACGTGCTGGAATACGAAAACATGCAGTCCGACAGCCTGGGACAGGTGCCCCCGTCGGTGCGCCGCCTGATGCAGAGCGACCGCACCGTGCTCACCCCCCACGTGGCCGGATGGACCGTCGAATCGAAATACAAACTGGCCGCCGTGCTGGCCGACAAGATAATAGAGACACTGAAATGATCATCGTAGGCAACTCCATCGTCAGCGACGACATCGCCGACCAGTGCTTCGGCTGCGACCTGGCCGTCTGCCGCGGCGCCTGCTGCGTCGACGGCGACAGCGGCGCCCCCCTGCAGGAGAGCGAGGTGGCCGACCTGCAGCGCGTGCTGCCCGAGGCGCTCCCCCTGATGACACCCGAAGGACGCGACGCCGTCGAGGCCCAGGGCGTGGCCGTGCGCGACGCCGACGGCGACCTCGGCACTCCCCTCATCGAGGGCGGCGCCTGCGCCTTCATCACCTACGCCCCCGACGGCACCGCCCTCTGCGCCCTCCAACACCTCTACAAGCCCGTCTCCTGCCACCTCTACCCCATCCGAGTCGAAGACTACGGCGAGTTCACCGCCGTCAACTACCACCAATGGGACATCTGCCGCTGCGCACGCGGCCACGGACAGCCCCTCTACATCGCCCTCCGCGAACCCCTCATCCGTCGCTTCGGCAGCGACTGGTACCAGGAATTAACCGAACAAATCACCCTGCGCAACAATGGATAAAAAGAAACTCTCCCGCCTCGTCATCCTGCTCATCGCCGCCATCGTGGTGGTCGACCAGGTGGTGAAAATCATCGTCAAGACCCACATGCAGATCGGCGAAGACATCGCCCTGCTCAGCTGGTTCCACATCCACTTCATCGAAAACGAGGGCTTCGCCTTCGGAGCCACCCTCGGCGGCATGGTGGGCAAGTACGCCCTCACCCTGCTGCGCATCGTCGCCTCGGGCATCATCGTATGGCTCATCGCCAAATACATACGGCAGGAGCAGCGGCGGTCGCTCATCCTCAGCCTCACCCTCATCCTCGCCGGCGCCCTGGGCAACATCATCGACAGCTGCTTCTACGGCCTCATCTTCAACGAGAGCTACTACTCCGTGGCCACCCTCTTCCCGCCCGAAGGCGGCTACGCTCCCCTGCTGCAAGGCCGCGTGGTCGATATGTTCTATTTCCCTCTGTTTGAGTTCGATTGGCCCACATGGATGCCGTTTGTAGGCGGAAAGCACTTCGAATTTTTCAACGCCATCTTCAATGTAGCCGATTCGGCAGTCACAATCGGCGTTGTATGGCTGGTCATCGACCAACTTTTTATAGCTCCAAAACCCTCAAAACCAGAGACAACAGAAACAGAGGAAGAAAAAGAGTGAAAAAAAATTTGGTCAGTTTACGAAAAGTTAGTAATTTTGCACTCGAAATCGAAAGAGATGGCGTCGTAGCTCAGTTGGTAGAGCGAAGGACTGAAAATCCTTGCGTCACTG
>CAMNIH010000086.1 GCA_946540365.1 uncultured Bacteroidales bacterium | reverse complement strand
AGCAGTGGAGCAACGACCTCTCGAAGTTCGCCGCCATGCTGCCCGAGATGCAGAAGTTGCTGCCCTGCGACGAGAAGTACAAGAAAGAGGTGCCGGGCACCGACTGCGACATCAACGTCTACGACGTGGTCTACTACGCCGGCGACTGCAATGCGGGTTCGAAGACCATCGCCATCAACCTGCCCAACGACGAGCGCGTGCAGCTGGCCAAAGGCAGCCGCCGCCTGCAGCTGAAGAACGCCATGCGCGCCAAGTACGACAACATCATGGTGCCCATCGCCAACCTCATCCTCTGCCCCGAGCAGGTGGACAGCGTGACCTTCAACGCCTTCTTCGGCAACACCTGCTACCATGAGGTGGCCCACGGCCTGGGCATCAAGAACACCGTCACCGGCCGCGGTCCCTGCCGCCAGGCCCTCGGCGCCGAATACAGCGCCTGGGAGGAAGCCAAGGCCGACGTCTGCGGTCTGTTCCTGACCGAGCAGCTCATCGAGCGCGGCGAGATCACCAACACCACCGTGGCCCAGAACTACATCACCTTCATCGCCGGCCTGCTGCGCTCGGTGCGCTTCGGTGCCACCGAGGCCCACGGCCGCGCCAACATCATGTGCTACAACTACTTCCTGGAGCATGGCGCCTTCACGCGCAATGCCGACGGCAAGTACGTCATCGACGTGGACAAGGCCCGCGAGGCCGCCCGCGGCTGGGCTGCCGTCATCATCGCCATGGAAGGCGAGGGCGACATGGCCGCCGCCAAGGCCTACAGCGAGAAGAACGGCAAGATCAGCGCCGACCTGCAGAAGGACCTCGACCAGATCCGCGACGCCAACATCCCGCGCGACATCGTGTACAAACAGGGGGCCGACGTGCTGGGTCTCTGACCTTAGCCCCTATCCCTACAGCCCACCATCCCTGCCGATGGTGGGCTTTTTCTATGCTCTCGCCAGGCCGACAAGCAGAGGGGATGCCTGGTTGATGCCTGGAGGACAGATGGCTTTTTACGGCTGAACAACTATAAAATTTTGCGAATATAAAAATATATTCGTACCTTTGCAGAAGGTTTATATTGCGCAAAACAATTTTTTTGCACTATAAACCAGGGGGTTGCGGCAACATTCCTGCGATAGGAACGCCCGTCGGTCAGACCTATCCCCGCTGACGAACCTCCGGAGGACTCCACACACGCGCGTGGAGGAGGGGAGATAATGCCCACCGGCGACCGCCACCGAGATGACAACCCACAGCGAAACACAGCGTCACTGGTACGCGATGAAGGTCTACTACAACCGCGTGCAGGCCCTGATCGGCGAAGCCCGCGAGGCGGGGCTCGACTTCTTCGCCCCGACCGACGTCATCGGAAGCCTGCTGTTTGTGCAGTGCAGCGAAGAGGAGGTGCAGCGGTTCGTGGCCGAGCGCTGGCAGCGGGTGTGGCTCTACCGCGAGGTGTCGAGCCGGCGTCCGGCGGCGATTCCCGACCGCGAGATGGAGGTGTTCCGCTTCGTGGTCAGCGCGGGGCGCGAGGGGCTGACGCTGCTGGGCGACGACCGTCCGGAGTACCACGAGGGCGACCGCGTGGTGGTGACCGGCGGCGTGTTCAAAGGGGCCGAGGGGCACATCAAACGCATCAAACGCGACCGCCGCCTGGTGGTCACCATCCGGGGCGTGGTGGCTGTCGCCACCACCTATATCCACCCCAGCCTGCTGCGCAAGGTGGAGGAGGCCCCCGCGACCTGAAGGCCGCCCACCCCGACAACGGGGCCGTACGGCACACAAACGACCGCACACTATGAAACGCGCACTGTTTCATCTACAATACGAATTCGAAGGACAGAAGGCCTACTCCGAACAAGGGACGGAGCAGGGGGCCAAGCTGGACCTGGCCCAGGTGGACAACGCCGACGTGCGCCGCTTCCTGGACAACACGGCAGCGATGGGGTACAAAGAGACCTTCAGCTACCTGAAAAGCAAGCAGCAGGACTACTCCGAGAGCATCCTCATCACCCCCTTCACGACCCATACCCCCGAGGCGATGGCCTACCGCCTGGAGGGACGCCAGCCGCAGCTGCTTTTCATGGCGCGCCCGCTGCACACCGTGGAGCGGCTCGACGAGCTGCTCTACGCCGCCAACCGGGGGCTGCCGATGGACAGCTACATCTGCTGCCACTCGATGACGGCGGTGCTGAAGCGACGGCTGATCAACGAGCGCTACCCGTGGGGCGTGCGGCAGCTGGTGGCGGGGTGGCAGTACCTGTGGCACCGCGTGTGCCCCAAGCTGCGACTCACGCACGGCCTCTACTTCGCCGTCACCGGCGGCAAGGACCGCACGATGAGCCGCGTGGAGATCATCGGCCGCCTGTACAGGGCCGGCTTCGAAGTGGTCGACGAGAAGTTTCGCGAGGGCGAGTTCTTCGTCACAGGGCGCAAGGTGAAGGAGCCGGTCGACGACACAGCCCCCACCGGGTCGCCCATCATCCACCTGCGCCGCGTGGGCAAGGGTGGCAAAGAGATCGTGGTACACAAGTTCCGCACGATGTACACCTACTCCGAGTACGTGCAGCCCTACATCTACCACTACCAGAGCCTCGAACGCGGGGGCAAGTTCAAGGACGACTACCGCGTCAACTTCTGGGGCCGTGTGCTGCGGCGGGTGTGGCTCGACGAGCTGCCGATGGTGTGGAACATGCTGCGGGGCGACCTCAAGCTGGTGGGTGTGCGGCCGCTGAGCCACCAGTATTTCAGCCTCTACAGCCCTGAGATGCAGCAGCTGCGCACCCGCGCCAAGCCGGGGCTGCTGCCGCCGTTCTACTACGAGGCACACACGCCCGAGACCCTCGACGAGGTGCAGGCGAGCGAACGCCGCTACTTGGAGGCCTACCTCGAGCACCCGTTCAAGACCGACTGGCGCTACTTCTGGGGGATCGTGGGGAATATCCTGTTCCACCGGAAGCACTCGGCGTGAGGCGGGAGCCCCGAAGGGGCGACACATAATAGCCCGTGCCAACGGGCGACACACATTAGCCGTGGACGTGAGCCCACGGGGGACAATACAGACAAAAAAAAGGAGCCCTGAAGGGGCGACACACTAAATCAATGACAAAAGACAACAACACCGACAACACCTGGACCACCGTCATCAAGCCCAAGGAGAAGCTGCTGCAGGTGGACCTGAAAGAGATATGGAACTACCGCGACCTGTGCATGCTCTTCGTGAAGAGGAACGTCACCACCCAGTACAAGCAGACCGTTCTCGGCCCGCTGTGGTACATCATACAGCCTGTGATGACGGTGGCGATGTACATGGTGGTCTTCGGCGGCATCGCCAAGATACCGACCGACGGGCTGCCCGAGCCGCTGTTCTACCTCAGCGGCGTGTGCCTGTGGCAGTACTTCAACGACTGCCTCTCGAAGACCTCGTCGACCTTCGTGGCCAACGCGGGTATCTTCGGCAAGGTCTACTTCCCGCGGCTCATCGCACCCCTCTCGACCGTCATCAGCAACCTGGTGCGCTTCGGCATCCAGTTGGCGCTGTTCCTGGTGGTCTACGCCGTCTATCAGATCTTCATCATCCCGGGGCAGATCCACACCAACTGGTACGCCCTGCTGCTGCCGGTGCTGGTGGTCATGCTGGCGGGCTTGGCGCTGGGCTTCGGCATCCTCTTCTCGAGCTTCACCACCAAGTATCGCGACATGCAGCTCCTGCTCGACTACTTCGTGCGACTGTGGATGTATGCCACGCCTATCATCTACCCGCTGAGCACCATCACCAACGAGAAGCTGCGCTTCGTGATGAGCCTCAACCCCCTGACGGGTATCGTCGAGGCCTTCAAGTATGGCTTCCTCGGGGCCGGCGAATTCAGCTGGGGCATGCTGGCCTACAGCTTCGCCTTCATGGTGGTGCTGCTGGCCGTGGGCATCGTGATCTTCAACCGTGTGCAGCGCACCTTCATGGACACGGTGTGAGGCTCTGAACGAATCACCGGAACGACCGGAATATCCTCAATCAGACAGCAAAAGAATTCGAAAGGACTGTACAATGACGATACTTTCTGAAGAAAAACACAAAGCCCAGATGGACGACATGCGCTCCTTCGACGAGCCAATGCCTGCCGTCGGCATCTTCTGGTACGACCCTGAAGACCACACACTCTTCGGGGTACGGAAGAAAGAGATAACCCCACGCGAGGTGGAAGAGGCTGCCGAAAAAGGGAAGCCGTTCATCAACTACCCGCACCTGCATCGTCAAGTATGGGCCAAGGAATATTTCCGTGCCCAGGCCAAACACTTGGACACGAAGTTTAAAGGAGACTACACGCAGATACCGCGTGGCCGTGTGGCATGGACGATAGACAAGTTCATCGTCCTTGTAGGCCATTGGGCCGAACCCATCCAGGATGAGCTGAGCGAACTGATTGAACAAGAGTTCGCCCTGCCCTACTTCGAGTTCGTCTACGATGAACATTGGGACCTCGGTCACGGGTGGTCGGGCGATATGCCCACAAGCCGATAGTATTGCCGACAGATCCCGCCAAATTAGATAAGGGACACGATGACCGAGATGCAACTGGCATACAGCCTGCTGAAGGCCGCCCTGGACGGAGGCAAGCCCTATCTGGGCATTGAAGCGCCCGATGCCGACCATTGGTGGAGCCTCTTCCGCCTGCTGCAGCGCAACCATGTGGCGGCGCTCTGCTACGAAGGCGCCGCGGCCGCAGGAGCCCCGCGCGAGGTGCTGATGCCGTGGCTGGCAGAGCACGAGAAGGCCGTCGGCTGGCACCGCTACCAGCGACGGGTGCAGCAGGAGATCGTCGACGCCATGGCGAAGCACGGCATCGAGACCCTCGTGCTGAAGGGGACACACATGTCACAGTACTACCCGAGGCCGGAGGAGCGCGAGTTCGGCGACCTGGACCTCTACTTCTACGACCGGCACGACGAGGCTGACCGTGTGGCCTGCGAGGTGCTGAAGGTAACGGTCGGCAACGACGCCCACCACCACTCGAAGTACAACTACAGCGGCGTCACCGTGGAGAGCCACTACGATTTTATCAATACTCATTACCCGCCCAGCAACCGGCGCTACGAGGCGCTGCTGAAGGAGGCGGCCCCGTCGCCCGCCTTCGAGGTGCTCTTCCTGCTGCGCCACATGGCGTGCCACTTCGCCTCCAGCCGCATCACGCTGCGCGACCTGGTGGACTGGACGCTCACCTGCCGCGCCATGGAGGGGCAGGTGGACTGGGAGCAGGTGCAACGTGCCGTCGACGACTACGGCATGACCGCTTTCGTCAGTGCGCTGGACGGAGTTGCCGAAAGACAGCTGGGCTACCGTCCGCCCCTCCGTTCCACAGAAGGCCCCGACAACGTGGGGAACATCCGGCAGCTGGAGCGCGACATCGTCTACGGCAGCCCCGAGACTGCCGACAAGCACGCCGACGGGCTGGCCCGCCTGGGGTGGAAGCTGCGCCGCTGGAAAGCGCAGGCATGGAAGCGCAGGATGGTCTTCCGCGACAGCGAGCCCACCCTGCTCCTCGCCTCGCTCACCTCGCACGCCGAGAAACCGAAAAGCATACTGCACAAAATGTAGGCCTCTAACCGAATCACCAGAACCAATCCGAAAGTCCAATAAAACACAATCAGGTCTAATTATTCTTTTCAATCTGATTGAGACACAAATCAAATTGCAGCTATAGATGAAGAAAGCACTCATCACCGGCATCACCGGTCAGGACGGCAGCTATCTGGCCGAATTCCTCGTCGAGAAAGGCTACGAGGTACACGGCATCCTGCGTCGCAGCAGTTCGTTCAACACCGGCCGCATCGAACACCTCTACCTCGACGAGTGGGTACGCGACATGCACCAGAAACGTCTGGTGGAGCTCCACTGGGGCGACATGACCGACAGCAGCTCCCTGATCCGTATCATCAGCGAGGTGCGACCCGACGAGATATACAATCTGGCAGCACAAAGCCATGTGAAGGTGAGCTTCGATGTGCCGGAGTTCACAGCCGACACCGACGCCAACGGGGTGCTGCGCCTGCTGGAGGCCGTGCGCATCACGGGCCTCACCCAGACATGCCGCATCTACCAAGCTTCTACATCCGAGCTCTACGGCAAGGTGCAGGAGGTGCCGCAGAGCGAGACCACGCCCTTCTACCCCCGCAGTCCCTACGGCGTAGCCAAGCTTTACGGATACTGGATGATGAAGAACTACCGCGAGAGCTACGGCATGTACTGCTGCAACGGCATCCTCTTCAACCACGAGAGCGAGCGACGCGGCGAGACCTTCGTCACGCGCAAAATCACGCTGGCCGCCGCCCGCATAGCCCAGGGATTCCAGGACAAGCTCTACCTCGGCAACCTCAATGCCCTGCGCGACTGGGGCTATGCCAAGGACTACGTGGAGTGCATGTGGCTCATCCTTCAGCAGGAGCAGCCCGACGACTACGTCATCGCCACCGGACAGTACCACTCGGTTCGCGAATTCTGCACGCTGGCATTCAAGGAGGCAGGTATCGAACTGAAGTGGGAAGGCTCGGGCGTGGACGAGAAGGGCATCGACGCGAAGACTGGCAAGGTGCTCGTGGAGGTGGACCCCAAATACTTCCGCCCCGCCGAGGTGGACCAGCTGCTGGGCGACCCGAGCAAAGCCAAGCGCCTCCTCGGCTGGAACCCGCAGAAGACAAGCTTCGAAGACCTGGTAAAGCTTATGGTGCAGCACGACATACAGAAAGTCCGCCGCCTGCACCATGCAGATTAAGGCACACAGAAACCACAGAAATCACAGAAAAAGCCGTCAACTCCATGACACCGAATGAAATAACATACGAAATTAGGGGCGCTATATACGATGTTTACAAAGAACTTGGGCCTGGATTATTGGAAAGCGTGTACGAGGAGGCATTGTGTTTTGAACTGGAACAACGCGGATTATCTATTGAACGACAAAAACAGGTACCTGTCATATATAAGGGCAGCAGACTAAAAACAGATTTACGACTCGATATTCTTGTTGAGGACAGAGTTATCATCGAGTTGAAATCTGTAGAGGAAATGAAAAAAGTGTTTGCCAAACAACTATTAACATACCTTCGCTTATTGGACAGAAGAGTTGGAATACTGGTGAATTTCAATACGGACAACATTTTGACATCAATCACTCGAATAGCCAATTGAATATTGCTCAACAAAATGATGCGTCAGCATAATTTCTGTGATTTCCGTGATTTCTGTGTGACAA
>CAMNIH010000085.1 GCA_946540365.1 uncultured Bacteroidales bacterium | reverse complement strand
TCAGCAAGGTGTTCAACATGGTGGTCCTCGGCGGCTTCCTGAAGCTCAAACCCATCGTCGACAAGCAGTACATCCACGAAGGCCTCGAGCACTCGCTGCCCCAGCGCCACTGGAACCTCATCCCCCAGAACGAAGAGGCTATCGAGATCGGTAAGGGCATCATCGAATGCGTCCAGAAGCTCTAAGCGACTGGCACCAGTACCGATACAACAAGAGGGCGTCCCGACGGGACGCCCTCTCTTTTTGTATTCACCGCAAGGGGAGAACTACTCCTTCTCAGCCTCCTCCTCTTGGGGTGCCTTGAGCTTCTCCATCAGCTTGGGCCAGTAGCCCTTCACAATGACGATGCCACAGCCCAGCACGATGCCCAGGAAGGTCCACACGATGAGGGTCTTGGCACGGCTGTTGGCGGGCTTCATCGGCACGGTGACCGGCTGGATGACCGTGAAGACGGGAGTATCTTTCTTGACCTGCATCTTGGCCTGCTCCAGCTGCTTGGCCATCTCGGTGAAGACGGCGTTGGAGACATTGTACTTTGTCTGGATGCGGTCGGTACCCACGCGGGCGGTCGTGGTGGCCACGTTCTGCGAGCGGTCGCGGGCCGAAGCCAGCATCACCTGGTAGCGTTCGTTCTCCGCCTTGATCTCGTCGTAGCGGGCCTGAATGTAGGCCAACTCGCTCTCCGACTTCTCCACGCGGAAGCGCGTCACCTCGTCCTGCAAGAGCTGCTGGGCCTTCATGGCCAGTTCGGCAGTCTGCACGGGCTCAGAGCCATTGACCACGAGGGTGACATAGCCCTCCTTCTTGTCGACATTGAGCGTGACAATCTGGTCGAAGGCCTGCTGCATCTTGTACTCCTTGGCGCTCATCACCACCGGACGGGGACCGCTCGGGCCCTCACCGCCACCGACGGTGTAGGTGGGTTCCTCCTGCTTGCCGCGGATGGCACCAATGATGACGCCCGGCAGGCCGATAGTGTAGCGCTTCACATAGTCGACCACCGTCGGCTTGTTGTAGTCGGACTGCACATAGTCGAACATACTGATGGCAGTATCGCACTTCTCATAGTGCAGCGGCGCATGCATCAATGCCAGACGGAAGGGCACACTGCTGACGATCTGTGGGTAGATCAGCGGCGAGAGTTCGTCACCGCCATTGGCCATACCCATGTCGAATCCGGCCAGCGAGGCCAGACTGCTGAGACCTGAATTCTTCGAGGAGCCCAGCTGGGGCACCATGACCGAGGTGACAGAGTAGGTGTGTTTCATGGTGAGAGCCGCCAGCAGGCCCAGCACCAGGAAGATGGCGGTGCAGATGATGATGGTCTTGCGGCCGTCCCAGAGGCCACGGAGCATGGCCATGATATCTATGCCTTCCTCCTCCTGCACTTCGGGGTTGTTATATTCCTTGTTATTATCCATTGGGCAATACTATTTCAGGTTCCTGATCAGAAGGATGATCGACACGACGGAGGTAAGGGCAGCCAACGAGTTGCGGGCCTCGGCGCCCCAGTCGATCTTCTCCTTCGGTTTCTCCACACGTTCGCGCTTCTCGGTGTCCATACGCATGGTGATCACGCCGCCAGGCTCCACGGTGGGGGTGCGGCGGAAGAAGAGGAAGTGCTTGGTGCCCTCCGACTGGCCGTTGGGCATGGTGACGATGACGCTGTTGCGATCGGCATACTTGTCGAAGCCACCGGCAAAATGCTTCACATACCAGGACGCCGTGTGGGGACCTTGATAGACAATGGTCTTCTGCGAGGCCGAGAAGTCGGCTGGCACATACTGCGACATGCGGGTACCCGTCTCGCGAATGACCACGGTGTTCTCCTGGCGGACAATGTTGATCACGTCGCCATCGGTCAGGATGGGATCATGTCTAAGACTGCCCTTGTTGCGCTTCACCTTGCGCAGGTCGAGGCCGATGCTGCCCCGATTGCGGCCGTTGGTACGGGTGAGACGGGCATAGGGGTCGGCGTCGTCGAGCAGGCCGCCGGCCATCTTGATGATTTCAGCCAGCTGGGTGCGGTTGTCCTCGATGACATAGAGGCCCGGATAGCGCACACGGCCGTTGACCTCGACGGTGCGGCCCGTGCTGAAGTTGGGCGTCATGCGAACCACGATGTGGTCGTAAGGCTGCAGCTGGAAGGTGGCGTCGCTGGGGTTGTAGTTTTCGTCGACATGCAGGGTGATGAGCTCCATTTTGGCCTCATCCTTATCCGAGATGTTGAGGCGGAAGACCTCGACGCGGTCGAAGGCGGCACCCACGGTGAAACCACCGGCCATGCTGAGGAGGTCTTTGACAGTCAGCGACGGGTCGAAGGCCGTGCCGAAGGGGTTCTTCACGGCACCGCTGACGCGCACCTCGCCGATGGTGGTGTAGGTGGCGTTGTCGTAGACCTGCAGGCGGTCGCCCGGCTGCAGCTGCATATCGCCGTCGGTGTCAAGGTTGACACGGATGTACTGCATCTTGTCGCTGTTGGTGAGGTCGCGGCGGAAGATATAGGCCACCGGGAAGACGCTGGGCTTCAGGCCGTCGGCATATTCGATAGCCTGGGCCACCGTCATGCGGTCGTTCAGGCCGAAGGTGCGGGTGAAGGGGCTACGCACCTGACCGGTCACCGAGATCTGTTCCACATCGCGGAACGAGGCCTGGTTGAGCACCCGCACAGCGTCGCGCTCCTGCAGGGTGAAGTCGGGGTTGCCGTTCTCGCCGGGGAAGGGCACGGTGAGCACCTCGACCGTCTCGTCCGGACGGCGACGCTCCACGTAGACATACTCCGTGCGGGCCGTGTAGCGCGGCTTGGCATTGTCGAGCAGGGTCTTCAGACTGCGGTTCTTCGAGAGGTCGTAGTTGCCGCCGTAGTAGACGTCGCCGCTGATCGACACATACTGATCCATCGGCTCGTTGCCGCTGCGGATGCGCCCCACGTCACTTGCCTCCAGCTTCACCTTGGTCTTGCCCGACATGACGTCCTTGAGGTTGAACTCAAGGTACTTCTTCGAGCCGTTCTCGAAACGCTCCACCTGCACAAAGTCGGGGTTCACATTGGCCGAGAGGCCGCCGGCGTAGTTGATCAGGTCGAGCAGCGTCTCGCTGTCGAGTATCTCATAGCGCATCGGACGGCGCACGGCACCCTCGATGCTGACCACCTTCTGGGCGATGGGCACGAAGAGCACATCGTTGTTCTGCAGGTCGTACTGCACGCCCTCGGTGGGGTTGGTCATGTACTTGTAGAGGTCGAGGGTGACGGTCTTGCCGGCGCGCGAACGCTGGATGTTGCGCACCGAACCCAGGACCGTGGGGCCGCCGGCGGCGGCCAGGGCGTTGAATGCCGTGTTGAGGGCGCTCAGCGTGAAGCCGCCCTGCACACCCACCTCGCCGTAGATGTTCACCGTCACGGTGCGGGCCGTGGTGATGGTGACGGCGATCTGGTCCTCGCGGAAGGAGAAGTGCTGGGCCAGCTTGCTGCGGATGGCCGTGCGAGCCTGGGCCAGGGTCATGCCCTTGAGGAAGATCTTGGAGGCGCCGGCCGGCTGGATGCTGCCGTCGGCACCGACGCGCTGGTGCATCTCGGTCTGCGACGAGCCGAAGATCGAGATGTGAACCTCGTCGCCCTCGCCGAGCACATAGGTCTCAGGGGCCTGGGCGCCGTCGGTGGTGCGGAACACCTCGAGCCCCTTGCCCTTGAAGAGCGAATGGCCGTAGATGTCCGAGCCCTCGGTGGGCGACACATTGTTCTGATCGAGGGCCTCCTCGAGGGCCACTTCGGCGGCGGCCTCGCCCACGGTGGTCTGCGGCATGTCGCTGGCCGTCACCGTGGCCTCGTTGGCCGACGTGGCGGCCGTGGGGGCGGCGTTATTCTGCGAAGCCTTCTCGGCTTGCATCTGGTTCAGGATGGCGGTGACGCGGCCCTGATAGTTGGCATACTCGGTCGGGGGGATGTTGTCCACATCGATCCCCTCCTGAAGCAGGCGGGCGCGCACCTCGGTCTCCTCGAGACCGCGTTTCTGTAGTTCGTTGCGGGCCATCGACATCATGTCGGGCGTCTGTGCCATCAAGGCGACAGGCAGGCTGGCGAAGAGCAGCAGGGTCAGTAAAAACTTCTTCATGTTATTTATTGATTCTTATTTTTATTTACAGACAATTCGGGTGCAAAGTTACGATTTTTTTCCCATACCGCCGAGAAAAAAATTGCATACGCCATGGCCATCACCAGATACACGCTAACAACCAGTAACTTACACACAATCGATTTCCACCCACATTCCCCTGCCGGCAGGGCAATTCCATGCCCGACGACGGGTGGTTTGCCGAAAATGGAATCGGGACGCCCTCGCAACATTCCATGGCCGCTCCTCCGCCGTAGCCTCCGGAAGAAAAGCCCTGCGGCCGCCACCGACAGCATCAGTCCGCACACACACCGACCGCATCGAAAACAAACTTATATCGCACACGACATATAAAACACCATTCACCCACCGTCCCACTTCCCCCACCATCCCACCCCATTCTCCCCCACCCCTTTGCCCGACCGACCGCCCGGAACGCACACTTGACCCATAAATCATATTCAAAACTAATAATCAGCAAATTATAACAAGAAATCACTTAAATTCACCCACTCCTTACCCCTACCCCAACACTCTATCAGGTCTACCATTTCTTCAGTCGTTCTTCAGTCGTTCTTCAGTCGTTCTTCAGTGATCACTGAAGAACGACTGAAGAACGACTGAAGAACGACTGAAGAAATGGTAGAGTCATAGTATACTCATCGTGGGGTCACCCCGGTGCATCCTGCGGCGACGGAGGGGTGGCGGAGATGTCGTTTGTATCGTACACGATGCGATTTTTGAAACATTTTTTTGCAGGTTCGAGAATTGTTTGTAACTTTGCAAATTATTTTAACAACACTAACTATGTGTGGAATAGTAGGCTATATCGGTGAGCAGCAGGCTTACCCCATCTTGATCAAGGGCCTCCACAGGCTCGAATATCGCGGCTACGACTCGGCCGGCGTGAGCATGATTAACCCGAAGGGCGACCTTCATGTGTACAAAGCCACCGGCAAGGTGGCGGCCCTCGAGGACAAGTGCGCCTCGGAGGACGTCAGCGGCACCCTCGGCATCGCCCACACCCGTTGGGCCACCCACGGCGAACCCAACACCGTCAATGCCCACCCGCACCTCTCACAGAGCGGCAACCTGAGCCTGGTCCACAACGGCATCATCGAGAATTACAAGACCCTCCGCGCCATGCTGGAGAAGGAGGGCTACACCTTCTGCTCCGACACCGACACCGAGGTGCTGGTGCAGCTGATTGAGTACACGCAGAAGAAGGGCCAGACCGACCTCTTCACCGCCGTGCAGCGTGCGCTGAAGAACGTCATCGGCGCCTACGCCATCGCCATCCTCGAGAAGTCGCACCCCGACCAGCTGGTCTGCGCCCGCAAGGGCTCGCCGCTGGTGATCGGCGTGGGCACCGACGCCCGCGGCCAGAAGGAGTTCTACCTCGGCTCCGACGCCACCCCCATCGTGGAGTACACCAAGCAGGTGGTCTACCTCAAGGACGAGGAGATTGCCTACATGGACCGCAGCGGCAAGCTGGACATCGTCAACCTCAGCGCCGTACACCAGACGCCTGAGATGCACACCCTCAGCCTCTCGCTCGACGAGCTGGAGAAGGGTGGCTTCCCGCACTTCATGCTCAAGGAGATCTGGGAGCAGCCCAACGCCCTGCGCACCTGCATCAAGGGGCGCCTGCATCCGCGCCTGCACGACGTGGTGCTCAGCGGCATCATCGACCACAAAGAGAAATTCATCAACGCCCGCCGCATCATCATCTGCGCCTGCGGCACCAGCTGGCACTCGGCCCTCATCGGCAAATACTTCATCGAGGAGGCGGCCCAAGTGCCCGTCGAGGTGGAGTACGCCTCGGAGTTCCGCTACCGCAACCCGGTGATCTATCCGGACGATGTGGTCATCGCCGTCAGCCAGAGCGGCGAGACGGCCGACACGCTGGCCGCCATCCAGCTGGCCGAGCAGAAAGGGGCCTTCCTCTACGGCATCTGCAACGTGATCGGCTCCTCGATCGCCCGCGCCACCCACAGCGGCACCTACCTCCACGTGGGTCCCGAGATCGGCGTGGCCTCCACCAAGGCCTTCACCGGTCAGGTGATCACCCTCTGCCTGCTGGGCCTGGCCATCGCCAAGGAGAAGCACACCCTGAGCGACGAGATGTTCCACTTGCTGGTCGACGAGCTGTACAAGATCCCGGACAAGATGCAGTGGACCCTGGAGAACAACAAGAACATCGACCAGTTCGCCCAGATGTTCACCTACTGCCACAACTTCATCTTCCTCGGCCGCGGCTACAACTATCCCGTGGCCCTCGAGGGCGCCTTGAAGCTGAAGGAAATCAGCTATATCCACGCCGAGGGCTACCCGGCGGCCGAGATGAAGCACGGCCCCATCGCCCTGGTCGACGAGGAGATGCCGGTGGTCTTCATCGCCCCCAAGCGCGGCATGTACGACAAGATCGTCAGCAACATCCAGGAGATCAAGAGCCGCAAGGGCAAGATCATCAGCGTGGTCACCGAGGGCGACACCACGGTGAAGGGCATGAGCGACTACTGCTTCACCATTCCCGACACGCGCGACTGCTTCGTGCCGCTGCTGGCGGCCATCCCGCTGCAGCTGCTGGCCTACTACGTGGCCACCGCCAAGGGCCGCAACGTCGACCAGCCCCGCAACCTGGCCAAGTCGGTAACGGTAGAATAGCCACACAACCTTATATAAACGAAAAGGGCATCCCGAGGGATGCCCTTTCTGTTTACGGCTGCCGTTAGCAGCTCCAGATTTCGTCGTCGCTCGGCACATGCAGGCGGGTGGAGACGGGGGCCACGCGCGTGATGTTGAGCAGGTGCTTGTAGGTGAAGTTCTCGCTGATGGAGTTGCCGCCCCACGAGCCGCAGCCGAGGGTGTTGGTCACCGGCAGTCCGTTCTGGATGCTGCCGCCGGCGGTGGTGGCGCAGATGGCGCCCACGATGAGACGAGCAACGCTGAGCTCGGTACCGGCCTTGATGATGTTGGCCTGGTTGTTGGAGTGCAGGCCGGCGGTGTGGCCATTGCCCTCGAAGCTGAGGTTGGTCTGCGCGATCTCCAGCGCCTGGTCGAAATACTGGTAGGGGAAGGCGGCCAGCACGGGGCACATCTTCTCCTTGCTGATGGGGTCGTCGGGGCCGAAGGAGCCGTTG
>CAMNIH010000084.1 GCA_946540365.1 uncultured Bacteroidales bacterium | reverse complement strand
AAGAACGACTGAAGAACGACTGAAGAACGACTGAAGAAATGGTAGAGTCATCCCTTGCTCATCCTATCGTTCGGAGGGGGGGGCCTCTTATGCCCCTGCGGGGCGTAATAAACAAATGGGGCATCGGCATCGGGGGCGTTGCCCCCGCCTAAGTGCTTGCACCCCTGCGGGGTGCCGGGCATCCGGACTGGCGGCATGCGGCCATCGTCCCCGCAGGGGACCAAGAGCTTAGGCGGGGGCAACGCCCCCGTCGCGGCGCACCCAACCATCCTGCGCCCCGCAGGGGCACAAGAGCCCAAGTCCCCGACGGGGTTGCCGGCCGGCATCGGCGGCGGATGGCACGCCATATATATATATCTGTTAATCCTGCCATTTAAATTTATGTTCTTCGTATGTCATTTTTTTTTTGTATTTTTGCCGCATGAAACGGAGTATATTCACCGGCCGGATGAAGATGGCCGACATGATAGCGTCGAACTACGACCTGATCCTTATGCTGCCTCGGTTTGGCATCCCTTTGGGCTTCGGCGACAAGAGCGTCAAAGAGGTCTGCCGCGAGAGCGGCGTGGACGAGAATTTCTTCCTGACGGTGTGCAACATTTACAGTTTCGACGACTTCCAGCCTGACGACGAGGAGCTGGCGGCCATCGACCGGCGCATGGTGGCCGGGCACCTGCAGGCGAGCCACCGCTACTATATCGACGAGCGCCTGCCGCACCTGCAGCACCACTTAGACCACATCGTGGAGCACGTCGGCGACCAGTCGGCGGCCATCCTGAAGAAATACTTCGCCGACTACTGCCGCGAGGTGCGCGACCACGTGCGCCGCGAGGAGCGCAACCTGATGCAGATGATCGAGAGCATGGACGACAAGGAGTCCAGCGGCCGCGCCGTCAGCGAGCAGTACCAGAAAAGCCACGACAACATCAAGGACAAGCTCTCGGATCTGACGCAGATCATCTACAAGTATATCCCCGGCGAGCGGCTGAACGAGGAGATGATGGAGCTGGTGTTCGACATACTGCAGCTGAGCCGCGACCTGGAGAAGCACGCCGCCATCGAGGAGATGCTGCTGCTGCCGTCCGAGGACTACGCGCTGAGCGACCGCGAGCAGGAGGTGCTCGAGCTGGTGGCCCAGGGCCTCTCGAGCAAGGAGATCGCCCAGCGCCTCTCGATCGCCGTCAACACGGTGAACACCCACCGCAAGTCCATCACCCGCAAGACCGGCATCAAGAGCGTCGCCGGCCTGGCGGTGTACGCGATGCTGAAGAAGAGTTAAGAGTTGAGAGTTGAGTGTTAAGTGTTAAGTGTTAAGTGTTAAGAAGTTAAAGAAGTTAAGGAGTTAAGAAGTTAAAGGAGTTAAGACAATACCAGCCGTAGGCAATTCGAGTAATTCGCTGAAATTTGACCTGCGTAGCCTTCGAGTAATTCGAGTAATTCGCCGTTAAAAAAAATTGAGAATTTATAACTGTTTATGAAAGGATTGAAATACATTCGCATTGTTTTGGCGGCGCTGATGCTGCTGGGTATCACGGCGCTGCTGCTCGACGCCACGGGCGTGCTGCGCCAGTGGCTGGGCTGGATGCCCAAGGTGCAGCTGTTGCCGGCCCTGCTGGCCGGCAGCTTCGGCCTGGCGGCCGCCGTGCTGGTGGTGACGCTGGTCATAGGCCGCTTCTACTGCGCCGTGGTGTGCCCGATGGGGGTCTTCCAGGACCTCTTCGTCTGGGCCCACAAGCTCGTCTTCGGCAAGAAGCGTCCCTACCGCTACCGCAAGCCGGCCAACTGGCTGCGCTACACGGTGCTGGCGCTCTTCGTGGCGGCCATGCTGGTGGGGCTGAACAGCCTCGCCGTGCTGATCGCCCCCTACAGCGCCTACGCCCGCATGGTCACCGGCCTGCATGCCGGCGGCACCATCCAGTGGGTGGCCATCGCCACGCTGGCGGTCATCGGCCTGATGAGCTTCACGATGGGGCGCCTGTGGTGCAACACCATCTGCCCCGTGGGGTCGCTGCTGAGCCTGGTGAGCCGCTACCGCCTGTTCGGCATCCGGATCGACGCCGACAAGTGCGTGGGCTGCCACAAGTGCGAGCACGGCTGCAAGGCGATGTGTATCGACATCGACGGCGGCAAGCGGGTGGACCACTCGCGCTGCGTGGACTGCTGGAACTGCCTGGCCCAGTGCCCGACAGGTGCCATCACGCTGAGCGGCAAGCGGAACGACCCCTCAGTCCTGCGGACAGCTCCCCTCGAAGGGGAGCAAAAAAACGAGGAAAGAAGGCACCCCTCAGTCCTGCGGACAGCTCCCCTCGAAGGGGAGCAAAAAAACAAGAAAAGCGGAAGGTACACAGCTCCCCTCGAAGGGGAGCAAAAAACGGAAAGCATAGATTCCTCGCGCCGCAAGTTCATGGCCGCCACGGCGGCCGTGGGTGCCACGATGGCGGTGCAGGCGCAGGAGCAGAAGCTGGACGGCGGCCTGGCGGCCATCGCCGGCAAGACGGTCCCCGAGCGCAAGACGCCACTCAAGCCCTTCGGCGCCCAGAGCCTGAAGCACTTCGCCAGCCACTGCACCAGCTGCCAGCTGTGCGTCAGCCAGTGCCCGGAGCATGTGCTGCGCCCCTCGACCAAGCTGGAGAGCCTGCTGCAGCCCGAGATGCACTACACCGACGGCTACTGCCGCACGGCCTGCACGCGCTGCAGCGAGGTGTGCCCGGCCGGCGCCATACGGCCCGTCAGCAAGGAGGAGAAGACGGCCATCTCGATCGGCGTGGCCGTGGTGCTGAAGGACAACTGCCTGTCGGCCACCGGCAAGGACCAGTGCGGCGCCTGCGCCCGCCACTGTCCGGCGGCGGCCATCAGCATGGTGACCAACGAGCAGGGACATCCGATGCCGGCGGTCAACGAGGCCAAATGCCTCGGCTGCGGCGCCTGCGAGTACTACTGCCCCGCACGCCCCATGACGGCCATCTACGTAGAAGGAAGAGAACAGCACACAGAAATATAAGCGACCAATAAGACCAATAAGACCTATAAGACCTATAAGACCTATAAGACCTATAAGACCCATAAGACCCATAAACATTAAATCAATGCAGACGCGGCACGCCGCGTCTCTACAGCCTCAAAAATTTAAAACTATAAAAAATATAATGAACATCAAACAAACACTTATCGACTTTGTGAAGTACATGGGTACTTTCAAATTCTGGAAAGAGCTGGTCATCATGACCCTCGGCATGGCCGTCACGGCGGCGGCAGTCTACTACTTCTTAGTGCCGAGCAAGCTGATCATCGGTACCATCAGCGGTCTGAGCATCGTGCTGGTGAACATCTTCGGCGGCAACCTGGGCAACTGGATCATGGGCATCAACATCGTGCTGCTGATCATGGCCTTCCTGCTGATCAACAAGGAGTTCGGCGCCAAGACGGTCTACACGGCCCTCATCCTGGGCCCGCTGACCAACTTCTGGGATGCCGTCTTCCCGTGGGAGCGCATCGCCAACCCCAACCCGGTGACGGGCACGCCGAGCGTGATGGGCGACCCGTGGCTCGACCTGTGCTGCTTCGTGCTGCTGCTCAGTGCCTCGCAGGCCCTGATGTTCAGCATCAACGCCTCGACCGGCGGCCTCGACATCCTGGCCAAGATCGTGAACAAGTACCTGCACTTCGACATCGGCACGTCGGTCTCGATCGCCGGTGCCGTGATCTGCTGCACGGCGTTCTTCATCAACCCCTTCCGCATGGTCATCATCGGCCTCATCGGCACGTGGATCAACGGACTGGTGGTGGACTACTTCACCGCGTCGCTCAACAACCACAAGCGGCTCTGCATCGTGTCGAAGGACTATGAGCGCATCCGCCAGTACATCATCGGCACGCTGCACCGCGGCTGCACCCTCTACGAGGTGACGGGCGGCTACAGCGGCGAGAAGAGCATCGAGCTGGAGGTGCTGCTCAACAAGGACGAATTCAGCAAGATCCTGAACTGGATGAAGGAGGAGAAGATCGACGCCTTCTCGACGGCCGGCAACGTGAGCGAGGTCTACGGCCTCTGGTCGAGCGGCAAGAAACGCAAGCAGCTCAAAGAGCAGAACGACAAGCGTTAGTAGTGGGTAGTGGGTAGTGGGTAGTGGATAGTGATTAGTGATTTGCAAATATAATATGGACAGACGAAACTTCTTGAAAGTGATGGCCGGCGGGGCCGTGGCGGGAGCCGCCGTGGCGGCGGGGTGCAAGAACCCCAACAGCCGGCAGGCCGAGGGCTTCCAGAGCGGCGAGGTGCCGCTGGGCCAGATGACCTATCGCAGCGATGCCCACGGCCAGCGGGTCAGCCTGCTGGGCTTCGGCATGATGCGCCTGCCTGTGGAAGGCGGCGGCAGCCTGCGCGACAATCCTGACGCCAAGTTGGACCAGGAGCTCATCAACCGCATGGTGGACTACGCCATCGAGCACGGCGTCAACTACTTCGACACCGCCCCGGTGTACCTGCGCGGCATGTCGGAGGAGGCCACCGGCATCGCCCTGAAGCGCCACCCCCGCGACAAATGGCTCATCGCCACCAAGATGAGCAACTTCCGCAACTGGACCCCCGAGGCCAGCCTGAAGATGTACCGCGAGAGCTTCGAGAAGCTGCAGGTGGACCACATCGACTACTACCTGCTCCACTCCTTCGGCGGCGTGGACCCCGACGGCACAAGCGACTTCGAGAAGCGCTTCGTCGACAACGGCATGCTCGACTTCCTCGTGAAGGAGCGCGAGGCGGGCCGCATCCGCAACCTGGGCTGGTCGTTCCACGGCCAGCAGTCGGAGTTCGACAAGGTGGTGGCCCTGCACGAGAAGTACCACTGGGACTTCGCCCAGATCCAGATGAACTACGTCGACTGGCTCTACGCCCACGAGATCGAGGAGGAGAACGTCAACGCCAACTACCTCTACGGCGAGTTGGACAAGCGTGAGATTCCCATCGTCATCATGGAGCCGCTGCTGGGCGGCCGCCTGGCGACCCTCAACGACGCGCTGGCACACAAGCTGAAGGAGCGCGAGCCCGAGCGGAGCCTGGCCTCGTGGGCCTTCCGCTACCTCGGCATGTTCCCCCGCATCATGACGTCGCTCAGCGGCATGAGCGCCATGGAGCATGTGGAGGACAACGTGCGCAGCCACTGCCCCTGCACGCCGCTGGCCGACGACCAGATGGCGCTGCTGGACCGCGTGGCCGACGAGTACGCCCACTTCCCCGTCATCCCCTGCACCACCTGCCAGTACTGCATGCCCTGCCCCTACGGGCTCGACATACCGGGCATCTTCTCGTTCTACAACAAGAGCCTGTCGGACGGCAACATCGCCACCGAGGGCACCGTGGAGCAGAAGGAGTTCCGCCGCGCACGCCGCGCCTTCCTGACGGAGTACGGCAAGAGCATCGAGCGCCTGCGCCAGGCCGACCACTGCATCGGCTGCGGCGAATGCCTCAAGCACTGCCCACAGCACATCGCCATCCCCGACAAGATGCGCATGATAGAGGATTACACAAACAAACTTAAAGATTCATTGGTATGAGAGGTTGGGAAATAGTCATCATCGCCGTCGTGGTGCTTCTGCTTTTCGGCGGCAAGAAGATCCCCGAGCTGATGAAAGGGCTCGGCAAAGGTGTCAAGAGCTTCAAGGACGGTGTGAACGGCATCGACAGCGACGAGTCTGACAAGTCGGACAAGTCTGACCCGTCCGCCAAGGCCTGATGACCTTCTGGGAACACCTCGACGAACTGCGCCGCCGCCTGTGGTATGTGCTACTGGCGGCGGTTGTGGCTGGTGTGGGTTGCTTCTGCTTCAAGGAGCAGCTCTTCGCCGTGGTGCTGGCTCCCAAACCGGCCGGGATGCAGCTGGTCAACATCGAGCTCACCCAGCAGCTGCTCATCCACATGCGGGTGGCGCTGTGGGCCGGCCTGATCGTGGTCTCGCCCTACGTCATCTACCAGATGTTCGCCTTCGTGGCCCCCGGCCTCTACCGCACCGAGCGGCGGCTGGCCATCCGGGCCGTGGCGGCGGGCTACCTGCTCTTCCTCGGCGGCGTGGCGCTCAACTACTTCGTCATCTTCCCCATCACGGTGCGCTTCCTCGGCAGCTACCAGGTGAGCGCCGAGGTGCAGAACAGCATCACCCTCGGCAGCTATATCTCGGTGCTGGGCGTGATGAGTCTGATGATGGGGGTGGTCTTCGAGCTGCCGGTGATGTGCTGGCTGCTGGCCAAGATCGGGGGGCTGAAGGCGCAGTTCATGCGCCGCTACCGCCGCCACGCCATCGTGGTCATCCTGGTCATCGGCGCCGTCATCACTCCCACCGGCGACCCCTTCACGCTGGCGCTGGTCTCGGTGCCCATCTACCTGCTGTGGGAACTGAGCATACTAATAGTTAAACGTGTAGAGAAATGAAGAGACAATTCTATATAAGGCTTATAGGACTTATAGGACTTATAGGACCTATAGGCGCTTCTGCACAGGCGCCCTGCCATGAAGCCCTGCAGCGCTATGCCCAGCGCTATCCTGCCGCCGAGCAGCAAGACCTGGACAAACTGGTGTTTCAAGACACCTATGGCCCCGGGCACCTCATCAAGGACTCCGCCTCCTGCGCCCGGTACATCGAACGCGAAGTGGCAGCCATGGAGGCTGAATCGGACTGGCCGCTATACGAATACACCCTGTGCGACAGCCACTTCGTGCGGGTCAACCTGGTGCTGGTCAAGAATGGCCGCATCGCACTGAAGAAGCTGGTATCGGCCGTACTGCGCAGCGCCGAAGGCCTCCCGCCGGTCGATCCTTCGAAGGTGAAGCACCACAGCCGCGCCTTCAACATGGCCTACCACCCCCACTACCGCATCGTGCGGCGCGACATCTTCGAGCGCGAGCTGCTGCCGCTCGTCTACGACTACCCCTGGCAAGACCCGCAGCGCGATCTCGACGAACGGGTGGAATGGCTCATCGAGCGCCTGACGCTCGACGAGAAGCTCTCGCTCATGGTACACCAGAACCCCGCCATCGAGCGACTGGGCCTGCCGGCCTACAGCTGGTGGAACGAGGCGTTGCACGGCGTGGGCCGCGCCGGCCTGGCCACGGTGTACCCCATGCCGATAGCGCTGGCCGCCACCTTCGAGCCCGCGCTGGTGCGAGAGGTGTTCAGCACCGTGGCCCGCGAGGCACGCCTCAAGTACCAGCAGGCGCAGGACACCGGCGGCACGGGCGACTACACGGGGCTCACCTTCTTCACTCCGAATATCAACATCTTCCGCGACCCGCGCTGGGGCCGCGG
>CAMNIH010000083.1 GCA_946540365.1 uncultured Bacteroidales bacterium | reverse complement strand
GGGCCTGCCGGCCGCCCACCGCACCGACTGCCGCGAGGCCATGTTCCACCCCTTGACCATGATGCAGCTCTACGCCGACGCCACACGTGACGGCCGCCCCCTCGTGGCCGACAGCCGTCAGCTGCTCGTCGACCATCGCGAACCGCTGCGCCGCAGCTTCCCGCCACTCTCAGCGTTTACACTGTTGTTTGCCCTTATGGCAATAACGAGCTGGCGCCATTGGTGGCGCCCCTGGATGGACCGCGTGCTGTTCATCGTGGCCGGAGTCGCTGGTCTTTTCCTCTGCTTCATGTGGTTCGGCACCGGCCACTGGTGTACACGATGGAACCTGAACATCCTATGGCTCTCACCCTTACTGCTGCTGATAGCTATCCGGCTGCAGAAAAGTCCCCGCTGGGCATTGTGGCTGCAGGAAGGCTGCTTCGCCGTGGCGGCGCTGTGGGTCGTCGTCTGCGGCCTGTCGGTCGCCATCCTGCCCATCATTCTGACGCTTGCCCTGCGAGTGGCTTGCCTAATTCCCAGAACGCCACAGCGGCAGCGGCAGCCACGTTGAGCGAGTCAACCCCGCGCTGCATCGGGATGCGCGCCACATGGTCAGCCATCTGTAACACAGCATCGCTCAAGCCATCGCCCTCAGTACCGAGGACGATGGCTATCTTTTTCTCCCTCTTCAGTACGGGGTCGTCGATGGACACCGACCGGTCTGTCAACGCCAGCGCCACGATAGAGAAAGCCTGATCATGAAGTTGGACATAACCGTCGAGGAAGGTCCATGGCAGCTGGAACACCGTGCCCATACTGACACGGCAAGCTCGCCGATTCAGCGGGTCACAGCAGGAGCGAGTGAGCAGTACGGCATCCATACCCAACGAAGCAGCGGCCCGGAAGATGGCACCAATATTCTCACTGTTCACCACCCCATCGAGCACCGCTACGCGATGTCCGCTCCGCAACACCTCATCCACCCTTGGAAGTTGTGGACGACGCATGGCACAAAGCACACCACGCGACAGTTCGTAGCCTGTCAAACTCTTCAGCACAGCCCGTTCGGCAGTGTATATTGGCGCCCCGCAGTCCGGCACCTCGCCAACGAATTTTTCCTCGCAAAGAAACGAAACCGGCACCATTCCCTGGGCCAAAGCCACACGAATCACCTTTAAGCTTTCGCAGATGAACAGGCCATCCTCGGGGTGTAGATGATTCTGCAGCTGCCTCTCCGTCAATCGACTATAGGGAGCCAAAACATCGTCGTCAAGACTATTTATATGTATTATATTCATGATGCAAAGATATGCATTTTTTTCTTAACAGCATATTTATATCGCGCACGACTGAATCATAAATAAAGTTAAAATGGTGAAATATTTTTACGACGTAATAAAATTGTTGTATATTTGCATCGTGAACGATTTAAATATAACAACAAATAAAACATTAAAATTATGGACTTTACAGCAACATTACAGGTGTCACAAATGATCATCAACGAGCTCTCTGGCTCCTCGTTCGTACACAAAATGCAGGGTTTGCTTTTCAAATCGCAGGGGTTTGAGAAGCTTGGGCAGAAATACCTGGACCACTATGCCGAGGAGCAGGAGTGGATCAACAAATATGCCAACCGCATGATGGACCTGGGCTGCGTGCCGCAGTCGAAGATTGAAAATGACACTGCCCTGATCAACGACCCCGTGGAATACATCGAGGCCGACCTCAAATTGCAGCGCGAGGGTGTAGAATCGCTTTACAAGATCATGCCGGCCCTGGCTGCCGACCCGACGACCTACGACATCACCAAAGCTTATTTGGCCGACGAAGAGGAAGACCTCTACTGGGACGAAGAACAAATCGAGCTCATTGCACAGATCGGCCGCCAGAACTGGCTTATGCGTCAAATGTAATTATCAATGAAACGAATATTAACCATCGCCACAGTGTTGCTGCTCGCCATCGCGGGCAGCAGCGCAGTGGCCCAAAACAAAAAAAACAATGGCAACGATTTACGATTTCACCGCCACCGCCAGCAATGGCAAAGAGATTAATTTCAAGGACTTCGAGGGCAAGGTGCTCCTCATTGTCAACACCGCATCCAAGTGTGGATTCACCCCCCAGTTCGATGGTTTGGAAGCCCTCAACGAGAAATACCGTGACCGCGGTCTAGTCATCATCGGCTTCCCCTGCAACCAGTTTGCAGAGCAAGACCCCGGCAGCGACAGCGAAATCGAAGGCTTCTGCCGCATGAATTACGGCGTCACCTTCCAAATCATGAAGAAGATCGACGTCAACGGGGAGAACGAACACCCCGTGTTCACCTTCCTCAAAGCCCAAGCCCCGACCGAGGAGTACAAAGGCCTAAAAGCCAAAGCCACGCACACCATGCTCAAAGGCATCAGCAAGAGCGCCAAGAAGGAAGGCGACGTTCTGTGGAACTTCACCAAATTCCTTGTCGCCAAGGACGGCAAGACCGTCATGCGTTTCGCTCCCACCACCGAGCCGAAAGACTTTGAGAAGGCCATCGAGGAGATGCTTTGACGCATCTCCGCTTTTTGGACAACAAACTTATTGATTCCTATTCATGTACGAACAGCTTAAACTCGACAACCAGATTTGCTTCAGGCTCTACACGGCCTCGCGTCTGATCACACAGGCCTACTACCCATTGCTGGAACCGCTGGGACTGACCTATCCACAGTACTTGGTAATGATGGTGCTGTGGGAGAAAGACAACCAGACAGTCAATGAGATAGGCCATCGGCTGAAACTCGACAGCAACACGCTTACTCCGCTGCTGCAACGTATGGAGCGGGCGGGTCTGCTGGTGCGGACCCACGGCATCGCCGACCGGCGCCAGACGGTGGTCAGCCTGTCGCAGGCCGGCCGTCGGTTGGAGAAGAAGGCCAAAGATGTGCCGTCCTGCCTGACTCAATGCTGGCAGGACGCGTCCCTCGACGAAGAAAAAATCGGCCAGCTGGTCTCAACACTGGATTCCATCATCAGTACCCTCAACGGAAAATGAAAGACCTGGCACAATTCATGACCGACAACCTGCGCCAACTGGTGCAGACCGGCTACCGATCCGTCCTGAGCAATCCCCGCGAGGCGCGCTTCGCCTTGCAGCTCCAACGCACGATGGCCCGCGGCGACCGACGCCGCAAACAGATTCTCAAGAAAGAAGGTCTGGCCGTACCGCCGTTCCTCATCTGTTCGATCGCCACCACATGCAACCTCTCGTGCAAAGGGTGTTATGCCCGCAGCAACGGTATTGCCGGCGACACTCCCACCAAGCCTACCCTCTCACCCGAAGAGTGGAACGCCCTCTTCCGGGAGGCCGTCGACCTGGGATTCAGCGTGGCATTGCTGGCTGGCGGCGAACCCCTCACCCGACGCGACCTGCTGGAGCAGATCGCCGAGGTGAAAGAGATGCTCTTCCCCGTCTTCACCAACGGCACCCTCATCGGTCCTCAGTACGTGGAGTTTTTCAAGAAGCACCTCAATGTACTGCCCGTCATCAGCCTCGAAGGCGACGCCATGTCCACCAATGCCCGACGCGGCAAGGGTGTTCATGAGCGCGCCCTGATGAGCATGCAGATGTTGCAGGAGGCCGGCCTCTTCTTCGGCACAAGCATCACCGTCACTACCGAGAACAAGGAAGCCGTCACTGCTCCCGAATACATCGACCGTTTGCACGGACTGGGATGCAAGCTGGTCTTCTACGTCGAGTACGTGCCTATCGACGCGGGTACCGAGCACCTGGCATTCAAGGACGAAGACGTTCAATGGATGGAGCGCACCGTCGACACGCTGCGCACCGAGCGACAGGACATGATCTTCGTCTCCTTCCCCGGCGACGAGAAGCTGCTGGACGGCTGTATGGCCGCCGGACGCGGCTTCTTCCACATCGGCCCTGACGGAGCCGCCGAGCCCTGCCCCTTCTCGCCACACAGCGACACCAATGCCGCGCGCGACGGCCTGCGTGCCGCCCTCCGTTCGCCCCTGTTCAGCAAACTGCGCGACGCCAGTGCCCTGGCTTGGGAACACACTGGCGGATGCACCCTCTACGAACACCGAGACGAGGTAGACGAGATGCTTTCAGCCTGATTGTCAAAACACAAGAGCAATCCTTCGCATCACAACACACCATGCAAGGTCAAATTCCGGTTTCCGGTTTGGCCTTGCATCTTTTTTATTCTGCATCAAATCATCACACAGCATTAATTTTCTTACTGACTATTAGGAAACTATAACAATAAAATGTTAAATATTTTGCCAGAATAAAAATTATTCCTAATTTTGTATCCCGTATTTTTTGTTTTATCATATATATATTTCATCATCTTATGAAATACGGTTTTGACAACGAGAAGTATCTTCGGATACAGTCCGAACACATCAAGGAGCGCATCTCCAAGTTCGGCAACAAACTCTACCTTGAATTTGGCGGTAAACTGTTCGACGACTACCACGCCAGTCGTGTCCTGCCGGGCTTCGAGCCCGACAGCAAACTGAAGATGCTCACCCAGCTGAAAGACGATGCCGAGATAGTCATCGTCATCAGTGCCGTAGACATCGAAAAGAACAAGAAGCGCGGCGACCTCGGCATCACCTATGACGAGGACGTGCTACGCCTGCGTGAAGCCTTCATGCAACGGGGCTTTATGGTGAGTGGTGTCGTCATCACCCACTACAGCGGCCAGGCCAGCGCCACCGCCTACCGCGAGCGCCTCGAACGGCTCGGCATCAAGGCCTACTATCATTACATCATCGAGGGCTACCCCACCAACGTGGAGTTAATTGCCTCCGACGAGGGCTTCGGCCGCAACGAGTACGTCGAGACCACGCGCCCCTTGGTGGTCATCACCGCCCCTGGCCCCGGCAGCGGCAAGATGGCCGTATGCCTCAGCCAGCTCTACCAGGAGAACCGTCGCGGCGTCAAGGCGGGCTATGCCAAGTTCGAGACCTTCCCCATCTGGAGCATCCCCTTAAAACACCCCGTCAACATCGCCTACGAGGCCGCCACCGCCGATCTCAACGATGTCAACATGATCGATCCCTTCCACCTCGAGGCCTACGGCAAGACCACCGTCAACTACAACCGCGACATCGAGATCTTCCCCGTGCTCAACGCCATCTTCGAACGTATCTACGGCGAGAATCCCTACAAGTCGCCCACCGATATGGGCGTCAACATGGCGGGCTTCTGCATCAGCGACGACGAGGTCTGCTGCCGTGCCTCCAACGACGAGATCATCCGCCGCTACTACTCCGCCCTGTGCGACTGTGCCATAGGGAAAGCCTCACCCAACGAGGTCAGCAAGATCGCCCTCCTCATGAAGCAGGCCAAGATCACCACCGACGACCGTCGCACCACCGTCGCCGCCAAGGAGCGCCGCGACCGGGAAGGCGTACCAGCCGCCGCCATCGAGCTGGCCGACGGCACCATCATCACCGCCAAGACCAGCGACCTCCTCGGCGCCTGCGCCGCACTGCTGCTCAACGCGCTGAAACACCTTGCAGGCATCGACCACGACGTGAAGCTCATCTCGCAGAAGATGATCGAACCCATCCAGCACACCAAGGTCTCCATGCTCCACGGCAGCAACCCCCGCCTGCACACCGACGAGGTACTCGTCACACTCTCCATCCTCAGCCTGCTCGACGACAACTGCCGCCGCGCCCTCGACTGCCTGCCGCTCCTCGACGGCTGCCAGGTACACACCACCGTCATGACCAGCGAGGTGGATCGCAAGATATTCAAAAAACTCGGCATCGGACTCACCTCCGAGCCTGTCCAGAAGCCGAGCGGAGAAACGACTCGCTGACGGTTCAACCGCACCGGATAAAAGCAATGAGGGTGTTTCCAAAGCATTGGAAACACCCTTGCTTTTCCCATTTGCCCCCCCATGTGGAAAAACATTTTTTGCCATATAAAAAATAATGCGTATCTTTGCACTCTCGAATTGAGATAAAAAGAACACAAACATCATGGCAGAGAACAGCAAAAAAGGCAAAGTCATTGCAATCATCGCCACCATCCTCGTATTGGCGTTGGCAGTATTCATCTATTTCCGTTTCTTCTTCGTCTACAGCTCCGGCGTCAACGCAGGTGACATCAACTACTTCCAGCGCCAAGGTGTCGTCTTCAAGACCTACGAGGGCAAGATGATACAGAGCGGATTCAAATCGGTGTCCGGCACCGCCAGACTGCAGAGCAACGAATTCAAGTTCTCCGTCACCGACAAGGAACTGGCCGACACCCTGATGCGTTGTTCCGGCAAACATGTGGAACTCCGCTGGAAGCGCTACATGGGAACTCTCCCGTGGCGTGGTGCAAGCCAGTACGTAGCCACCGAACTCTTATCGGCAGAATAACGCGGCAATGGACAAACGGACATATATCGCACCTCACCTGACGGTAGTCACAGTCCCTTGCGAACGAGGCTATTCGGGCAGCGACCAGGCACTCGGTATTCTTCAACTGTTGTGGCTGACCAATGGCAACAACGACTACCGCGAGATGGAGACCTTCTCAACCCACAACTCATGGACCGAAGATAACGATAACTTCTGGCAATAGCCCTGATTAGCGATATCGTCCCGTCAAGTCATGTCGTGATATGGCCACACCCGACACATCATACCTGATACTGTTTGCTGCCAACGTGGTGTTCGTCGCCGTACACCTCTACAGCTGGCTGTTAAAGTGGTTCTATCGTCCCACAGCCTACGACGACCACTTCCGTGAACTCTTCCCCGCTCATCGGGCCGTAGGTTTCATCTACCTGCTACAACTGTTCGAACTGCCCTACACGCTTCAGATCGGTAACCGCGACGCGTTGCTCTATGTCAACGCATTCTCGCTGCTTTTCTTCTCGTTGCAGATGCTTTTCATGTGCGAAGGTTATTTCTTTCCCGAGAAGAAGCACCCTCTGAAGGCATACTGGATTGTGTTGCCAGCCATTGTGGTGCTGGTACCGATGTTTTTGCAGGCTGTATCCCATACCTTCCTACCCTTGGGATGGCGCTCCTGGGCGGTGGGGGCCGTGAGTATCGTATTTGTAGGCTACTTCTTCCTGTCGGTACAGATGGCACTGAAAATCAAACGGGCCGTACAGCGTGCCAACGAAGAGCGTTATGCCGACAGCGACGACTTCCCTGTCGACTTCGCCAACATCATCCGCTGGGTACCCACACTGATACTCATCCTCTTAGCCATAAATTTCTATGCTGACAACATGTGGGTGAAATTCATCCGCGACATCATCTTTATCGGCGCCAGCGTTTGGTTCTGCATCCTCACCCTCAACCCCTGGCGCAAAGTGCCAACCCAGCCAGACC
>CAMNIH010000082.1 GCA_946540365.1 uncultured Bacteroidales bacterium | reverse complement strand
TGTGTACCTTTGCAGTCGGCACACGGCGGAGGACAGTTCCGCCAACCAAACGACAATCAGATGGATACGACCGAAACATGGCAGCGACGGAAGCGCGACTTCGAGGCGTTCCTGCGTCTCGAACGCGGGATGCCCGCCAACAGTGTCCGGGCCTACCTGGCCGACTACGACCACCTGGCGGGGTACATGGGCGCGCAGGGCATCGAGCCCTGCGGGGTCGAGACGGGGCACCTGCAGGCGCTACTGAAGGAGCTTGCCGAGGCCGGCATCGCCGCCACCACCCAGCGCCGGATGATCGCCGGATGGCGCATGTTTTTCCGCATGCTCGTCATCGACGACGAGTTGTCGGACAGTCCCGCCGACCTGCTCGACCTGCCGCTGCGGGGCAAGCATCTGCCGGACGTGCTCACCGACGAGGAGGTGGGGCGCCTCCAGTCCACCTTCGACCTGAGCCAGCCGGAGGGGATGCGGAACTACGTCATCGTCGAGCTGCTCTACGACTGCGGTCTGCGGGTCAGCGAGCTTGTCGAGCTGCGCCTTTCCAGCATCTACGCTGCGGAGGGCTACGTGCGGGTCATCGGCAAGGGCGACAAGGAGCGGTGGGTACCGGTCGGGGAGCGGGCGCTGCAGCTTGTCGAGACGTACGTTGTGGGCGTGCGTGCCCACGTGCCTGTGCAGCGCGGCGAGGAGCACTACCTTTTTCTGAACCGGCGGGGTCGCCGCCTGAGCCGCCAGATGGTTTTCATGGTTCTGCGGGATGCCGCGAAGGCTGCGGGGATCGCCAAGCGGGTGGGGCCCCACACGCTGCGTCACAGCTTTGCGACGGAGCTGGTCGAGGGGGGTGCCGACCTGCGGTCGGTGCAGGAGATGCTGGGGCACGCCACGATTGCGACGACGGAGGTGTACACGCACCTGAGCCGGGAGAGGCTGCGGGAGACGGTGTCGCGCTGCCACCCGCACTACCGGAAGGGGGGATAAAAAAGGCAGAAAAAGAAGAAAAAGACTTGCGAATCAAAAAACATTTGCTATCTTTGCGCCCAGAACCTTGCAGCCAGAAGGGGAGGTAGTGGGCTGAGAGGGAAAGAATTGTAAAGAAAGTGAATGACTCCCGATAGGGAAAAACTACAAAAAAAAATAACATGACAATCAAAGTCTGCGTAGGCAGTTCCTGCCATCTGAAAGGATCATACGAGGTCATTGAGGCCTTCAAAGAAGTGTTGAAAAAATACGATGTGGAAGATCTGGTCGATCTACAGGCCAGCTTCTGTCTGGGCCACTGCGCCAAAGGCGTCACGGTGATGTGCGAGGGCAGCACGGCTGCTGCCAACGGCCCGCAGGTCGAAGAGGTCGACGGCGGTTTCATCGTTCACAGCGTCAACGCCGCCAACGTCGAGGAGATATTCGCCAGCGAAATCTATCCCAAACTCGAACTCAACTAAACCACTACATATTAATTAAAAAGAACGGATCTGTCGCCCAACGGCAGGTCTACCTGTTTTGCCATGTCTGAATATCTGGAATTCAAGACGGTGCAGTGCAAGGACTGCTACCGTTGTCTGCGCGAGTGCCCCGTGAAAGCAATCAACATCAAGGACCACCACGCCCAAATCATAGAAGAACACTGCATTCTGTGCGGCCACTGCACCAAGGTGTGCCCGCAGAAAGCCAAAATCGAACACAGCGAACTGCCTGTCGTGCGCGAACTGCTGCGCAGCGGCGTCCGCGTGGCCGCCACGGTGGCTCCGTCGTTCGTCAGCAGCCTGGGACAGAACGATTTCTCTGTCCTGCACATTGCACTGGCCAAGCTGGGATTCGCCGTCGCCGAGGAAACGGCCGTCGGCGCCCAGGCAGTGGTCGAAGAGTATAAGCGGGTGCTCGGCAAAGGAGAGATGCGCAACTTCATCACCTCCGCTTGCCCCGCCGCCTGCCGCCTCATACAGATGTACTACCCCAAGGCCTTGCCCTACCTGGCACCTGTCGACTCGCCCATGGTGGCCCACGCCAAAATGCTGCGCAAGAACGACCCCAGCCTGAAGGTCGTCTTCATCGGCCCCTGCATCGCCAAAAAACGCGAAGCCGACGAGCACGGCATCGACGCCGTCCTGACCTTCGACGAACTGCTCTCCCTTTTGGAGGAAAACCACATAGACCTCTCCACCATCAACCGCCTCAGCGTCGGCACCGACGGCGCCAGCGCCAACCGCGCCAAGGCATTCCCGGCCACCAAGGGCATCATCCGCTCCTTCGATGCCCTGCCCGACGGCTACCGCTACATGGCCGTCGACGGCGTCGAACGGCTGACCAACGTGCTCGAGAACATCGAAAGCCTCGACCACCTCTTCATTGAGATGAACGTCTGCCCCGGCGGCTGCATCAACGGCCCCTGCGCCATCGAACAGCCCGGCGGCCTCCTCCAGGCCGAAGCCGACATCGACGCCTACGTCGAGCACGAACTGGCCACCCATCGGCACGACCCGGCCCCCGACGCCGGTGTCAGCCTCGCCTTCGCCCATCCTCGCCTCCGCGCCAAAAGCCGCCCCGCCTCCGAAAAAGAAATCGAGGATGTGCTGCACCGCACAGGCAAATTCACCAAAGAGGACGAGCTCAACTGCGGCGCCTGTGGCTACAGCACCTGCCGCGAGAAAGCGTGGGCCGTCGTCAACGGCTACGCCGACATCGACATCTGCCTCCCCTACATGCGCAAGCGCGCCGAAAGCCTCGCCGTCGACATCGTCCGCAACTCGCCCGAAGGCGTCGTCATCGTCGACCCCGACATGTGCATCGTCGACATCAACGCCTCCGCCATGAAAATGCTCGGACTCGGCGGCACTCCCGAAAGCGTCCACGGACGCCCCGTGGCCGAAAGCTTCCCGCCAATCGAATTCTACAACGCCTACAACCAGAAGCGCCGCACCGAAAACCCCTGCCTCCACATCGCCGCCACCGACTGCTATGTCGGCCTCACCGTCAGCCTCCTCAGCGAACAGGGCCTGCTATTCGGCCTCATGAAGGACATCTCGGACCAGGTCAACTACGACAAAAAGCTCAGCAAAGTCAAAGAAGACACCATCGCCACCACCGACAGCCTCATCATGAAGCAGATGCGCGTCGCCCAGGAAGTGGCCTCCCTCCTCGGCGAAACCACCGCCGAAACCAAGGTCGCACTCCTCAACCTCAAGCGCATGCTCGCCGACGGACAGTCCGACTTCCAGGCCGACGGGCGCCCAAAAGACTGGAAAACCGCTAAAAAATAGGGAAGGAGACTTGCCATGAATGAACTTTGTATCGAATACGGCTACACCTCGCTCAACCACGTCGGCGAAGAACTCTGCGGCGACAACGTCGAAATGTGCGTCCGCGACGGCTGGACCACCCTCGTCCTCGCCGACGGCCTCGGCAGCGGCGTCAAAGCCAACATCCTCTCCACCCTCACCAGCAAAATCCTCTGCACCATGGTCGCCGGCGGCGCCGACATGGACGACTGCGTCGAAACCATCATCCAGACCCTCCCCGTCTGCAAAGAACGACAGGTCGCCTACAGCACCTTCTCCGTCATCCACGTCGACAACACCGGCCACGGGCACCTCTTCGAATTCGACAACCCCGAAGCCATCTGGTACCACAACGGCCGCTCCGTCGACTTCCCCAACCGCGAGGCACTGCAGATCTGCGGCAAACAGGTCTTCCACACCGAACTCGCCCTCTCCGCCGGCGACATGGTCTTCGTCATGTCCGACGGCACCATCCATGCCGGCATCGGACAAATGCTCAACTTCGGATGGCAGCGCAAGGACATCATGGAACACCTCACCGCCAACATCGACCCACACATGTCCGCCCGCGCCGCCGCCTGCCTCCTCGCCTCCGCCTGCAACGACCTCTACCTCGACCGCCCAGGCGACGACACCACCGTCGCCGCCGTGCGCATCCGGCCCCGTTGCGAGGTGCACATCATGGTGGGCCCGCCTGTCGACAAGGAGAAAGACGAGGTCTACGTGCAGCACTTCATGGAAGGGGCCGACAAGCGCATCGTCTGCGGAGGCACCACCTCGCAGGTGGTGGCGCGCTGCCTCGACCGCAAACTGACCACCAGCTTCGACTTCCCCGATAAGGAGGTGCCGCCCATCGGTTTCATCAGTGGCATCGACCTGGTTACCGAAGGGGTCATCACCCTGCGCCGTCTGCTGGCCCTCAGCGAGAAGTATGTGTCCATCAAGGACCTCACCCCCAAGACCTACGTCAAGAAGGACGGCGGCTCGCTGCTGGCGAACATCGTCTTCGAGGAGTCGACACACGTGGTCTTCTTCGTCGGCCAAAACGTCAACGCGGCCCATCAAGGCTTGGACATCGACATCACCATGAAACTGAAGCTCGTCGAGCGGCTGGCCGAGAACCTGCGCCGCATGGGCAAACAAGTAACTGTAAACTACGATTGATTGCAATATGGAACAAAAACTGTTTGACACCAACGTACAGTGGATCAAGTACCGCGTCCTCAAAGAGGTCATCCGGCGTGCCTATGAGGGCGGGCTGGAGGACGCCTACACCATCCCCCGCGCCATCGCGCCGGGTCCGAAGGCCGACACGCGCTGCTGCATCCACAAGGAGCGCGCCGTCCTCATGGACCGCGTTCGCCTGGCTATGGGTGGCAACCGCCACAACCCCAACGTGATAGAGGTACTTCCGGAGGCCTGCGACGAGTGCCCCGCCGGCGGAATGATGGTCACCGATGTCTGCCGCGGATGCCTGATGCACTCGTGCAAAGAGGTGTGTCCGAAGGATGCCATCACCATCGTGAACCACCGCTGCATGATTGACAAGAGCAAGTGTATCGAATGCGGACGCTGCGCCCAGGCCTGCCCCTACAGCGCCATCATCGCCCAGAAGCGGCCGTGCATCAAGAGTTGCAAGGTCAAGGCCCTCAGCATCAACGACGAGGACAAGGCGCAAATCGACAACGAGAAGTGTATCCAGTGCGGCGCTTGTGTGGTGAGCTGCCCCTTCGGCGCCATCAGCGACAAAAGCCTCGTCCTCGACATCATCCACATGCTCAAACAGTCGGAAAACAACACCCGCTACCGCGTCTACGCCGTCATCGCCCCCGCCATCGTCAGCCAGTGCCGCTTCGGCCGCATCGAACAGGTCGTCACGGCCATCAAGCGCCTCGGCTTCCACCAGGTGGTCGAGGCGGCCCTCGGTGCCGACATCACCCTCTACAACGAGGCCCGCGAGTTCAAGGAGAAGGCGGCCGAAAACCCCGACGCCGTGATGACCACCAGCTGCTGCCCGGCCTTCGTGCGCTTTGTCGAGACCAACTTCCCCGAGCTGAAGGACGCCATCTCCTCGTCGGTCTCGCCGATGGTGATGACGGCGCGCCTCATCAAGCACAGCGACCCCACCGCCAAGGTGGTCTTCATCGGCCCCTGTGCCGCCAAGAAGGCGGAGTATACCCTGGAGAAGACCGGCGGCCTGATCGACTCGGTGATGAGCTTCGAGGAGCTGCAGGCTTTCGTCGACGCCCGCGGCATCGACACCACCCAGTGCGAAGACACCATTCTGGACAACGCCTCCTACTACGGACGCATCTTCGCCAAAAGCGGCGGACTGGCCCAGGGCGTGGCCTATGTAGCTGGTCAGCTGGGCGTTGAGGGAGTGAAGCCGCAGGTGATGAACGGCATCGACCAGTGTCGGCAGCACCTGGCCCTGCTGCGCGCCAAGAAAGCTACTGCCAACTTCTTCGAGGGCATGGCCTGCGACGGCGGATGTGTCGGTGGGCCGCTGAGCATCACGCGGTCACCGAAAAACGTCTTCGATGTTGACAAGTACGGCAATTCGGCCAAGGAGAAGACGGTCGACGGCTCGGTGCAGCTGTACAAGATGACCCTTGGCGACGCCTGACGCCACACAGAAGTGGTTAGTGGTTAGAGTTTTGTGTTAAATGCGGAGTTTCCGGACGATGACCTGCACAGCCGCTTAACACAAAACGCTAACCACTTATCACTACCTACCACCCGCTTCCCAGGCATCATCCAGGCATCATCCAGGCATCATATAGGCACCAACCAGCCATATTTGACGCCTACCACCCCTGCACCCACTCTGCAACCCCTCTGCACCATCTCTGCGTACATCCAGCCGTCACCTCGTGTACCTGGGGCGGTGCAGCGATGCTGTATACTCCTTCCTAACAGCCAATAATTCATTTTTTTTTGTCGGTTTTGAAAAAAAGCGTATTTTTGCAGTCTGAATTTTTGGGAAATAATTAATAATAAATTAATAACTAACATTTTACTGAAGATGACCAAGTATGTTTACACGTTCGGCGGGAAGACTGCCGAGGGAAAAGCCGAGATGAAGAACCTGCTGGGTGGCAAAGGAGCCAACCTCGCCGAGATGTGCCTGCTGGGGCTGCCCGTGCCCGCGGGCCTGACGATCACGACGGAGTGCTGCACGGCCTACTACGCCAACCACTGCGAGCTGCCCCAGGGCCTGATGGAGGAGGTGTGGAAAGGAGTGGAGAATATCGAGAAGATCATGGGCATGAAGTATGACGACGCGGAGAATCCGCTGCTGGTCAGCTGCCGGAGCGGTGCGCGCTCGTCGATGCCGGGCATGATGGACACCGTCTTGAACATCGGTCTGAGCAGCAAGACGATCCCGGGGATGCTGAAGAAGACGGGCAATCCGCGGTTTGTGTACGACTCGTACCGTCGTCTGATCATGATGTATGCGGACGTGGTGATGGAGAAGAGCGAGGGGATCGAGCCGGCGGACGGCAAGGGGATCCGGAAGCAGCTGGACGACATGCTGGACGAGTACAAGGCTGTGAAGGGCTATAAGAGCGACACGGAGCTGACGGCGGACGACCTGAAGAAGCTGGCGGAGGCCTTCAAGGTGAGGGTGAAGGAGGTGCTGGGGGTGGAGTTCCCGGACGACGCCCGCGCCCAGATGGAGGGCGGCATCAAGGCGGTCTTCAAGAGCTGGAACGGCAAGAAGGCCGTCAGTTACCGCAAGATCGAGGGCATCCCCGACGATTGGGGCACGGCCGTCAACGTGCAGGCGATGGTGTTCGGCAACATGGGCGACACGAGCGCGACGGGCGTGGCCTTCACGCGGAACCCGGCGACGGGCGACAACCAGTTCTACGGCGAGTGGCTGATCAACGCGCAGGGCGAGGACGTGGTGGCCGGTATCCGGACGCCGAACCCCCTGAACGACGAGACGAAGAACGAGCAGAACAAGCATATGCACTCGATGCAGGAGCTGATGCCGGAGACGTATAAAGAACTCTGCGAGATCCGCGAGATTTTGGAGAAGAACTACCACGACATGCTGGACATCGAGTTCACGATCCAGGACG
>CAMNIH010000081.1 GCA_946540365.1 uncultured Bacteroidales bacterium | reverse complement strand
CCCTCAGGCCCGTCGCTCATGGCGTAGCCCAGCGCCTCGGGACAGCACGTCGTGGCATACGCCAGATAGTATTTGTCGCGCTTGTAGAGCCACGGTCCCTCCTGGTAGTGCTCAATGTGGTACGGCAGCCGGTGAATCTCGCCCACCGTCGACGTCATGTCGCGCCCCAGCTTCACCCAGTACGTGTGCGGGTTGCCCCAGTACATATAGGCCTGTCCGTCGGCGTCCACCCACACCGTGGGGTCGATGTCCTCCCAGTGCTCCTGCTGCCACACCAGGGGCTTGCCCAGCGGGTCACGGAAGGGCCCGTACGGCGTGTCAGCCACCAGCACGCCTATGCCGTGGCCGTGCAGCGGGGCGTACAAGTAGTACTTGCCGTCGCGCTCAACGGTCTGAATGGCCCAGGCGCCGTTCTCGCGCGAGCGCCACGCAAAGTCCTTCAGCGAGGCCACGGCACCGTGCTCCGTCCAGTTCACCATGTCCGTCGTCGACCACAGCAGCCAGTCGTACATGAAGAACCCTGCCGACGAGCGCTCGTTCGGGTCCGGTATGTCCTCCGGCGAGGCGTCGTGCGACGTGTACAGGAACAGCGTGTCGCCCACCACCAGCGGCGAGGGGTCAGCCGTGTACTTTGTCTGGAAGAGCGGCATATTCACCCGCACCTTCTCATTGACGGCGTCCTGCAGCAGCAGCGAGTCAGACTGTGTAGTGTGCTCCGCGTCATACACGCGCGGAACGTCCTGCCCCCGGCTGGCCATAGCCAGCACCACCAGGGCAGCGGTAAGAAATGTTTTCTGTTTCATCATCGTTCGGTTTAATACTTTCTGCAAAGTTACGCAAAACTGCCGAAAGTGGCGTTCCGCTGTGTATCACGTTCTTTCGCTCTTGTATCACCGCCTGCCACGGGCTTGCATATAAGACGGAAAATGCTTACCTTTGCACCCAAACAACTATAAATATGGAGAAACTTGAGAAAAGAGCCGATGCGCTCATCCACGAGATGACGCTCGAAGAGAAATTCGCACAGCTGATGAACGAGACCCCCGGCATACCGCGTCTCGGCATAGAACCCTACGACTGGTGGAACGAGGGGCTGCACGGCGTGGGCCGCGCCGGTCGCGCTACGGTGTTCCCCGAACCCATCGCACTGGCCGCCTCCTTCGACGTACCGATGATGACAGCCATCGGCAGCGCCATAGCCGACGAGGCCCGCGCCAAATACCAGCGCGCACGCCGCGACGGCAACCACGCCCGCTACACGGGACTGACCTTCTGGAGCCCCAACGTCAACATCTTCCGTGACCCCCGCTGGGGGCGCGGCATGGAGACATGGGGCGAGGACCCCTACCTCACCGGCACCATGGGCTCGGCCTTCGTGCGCGGCATGCAGGGCGACGACCCGGTGTACCTGAAGGTGGCAGCATGCGGAAAGCACTTCGCCGTACACTCCGGACCCGAGGCAACACGCCACTCGGCCAACGTGGAGCCCTCGCCGCGCGACCTCTGGGAGACCTACCTGCCGGCATTCCGCATGCTCGTAGAGCAGGCCAACGTAGAAATCATCATGGGTGCCTACAACCGCGTGTACAACGAGAGCGCCTCGGGCTCCAGGTTCCTGCTCACCGACGTGCTGCGACGCCAGTGGGGCTTCCGAGGACACATCGTATCCGACTGCGACGCCGTGACCGACATCTGGAAAGGACACCACCTCGCCGACACCGAGGCCGAGGCCTGTGCCATAGCCGTCAAGGCCGGACTCAACGTAGAGTGCGGCTCGTCGTTCAAAGCCCTCAGACAGGCCCTCGACCAGGGGCTCCTCACCACTCACGACATAGACCGCGCCCTGCGGCCGCTCATCATGACACGCCTCAAGCTCGGCATACTGGGCCACGACCCCGACTGTCCCTACAACGACACGCCGGCCGACGTGGTGGGCTGCGACGAACACATAAGCCTGGCCCGACAAGCCGCACGCGAGAGCATGGTACTGCTGAAGAACAACGGCGTGCTGCCACTGCCCAAGGACCTCAACACGCTCTACGTCACCGGACCCGGCGCCGCCGACGCCTTCTGGCTCATGGGCAACTACTTCGGCATCTCCGACCGCTACTGCACCTACCTCCAGGGCATCGTCTCGAAGGTCAGCGACGGCACCGCCGTCAACTACCGCCCCGGAGCACTCGAGAACACGCCCGCACTGAACCAGATAAACTGGGCCGTCGACGAAGCCGTCAGCGCACAGCGCACCATCGTCGTCATGGGACTCAACGGCAACCTGGAAGGCGAGGAAGGCGAAACCATTGACTCCCCCAGCGGCGACCGCCGCGACATACGCATACCCGAGAGCCAGATGCACCTCCTCCGACAGATCTGCGCCCGCAAGAAGCAAGGCGTCGTCGTCGTGCTGACAGGCGGCAGCCCGCTCGACGTACGCGAGGTCACACGGCTGGCCGACGCCGTCGTCATGGCCTGGTACCCAGGACAGGAAGGCGGCTACGCACTGGCCGACCTGCTCTTCGGCGACGCCGACTTCACGGGCCGCCTGCCCGTCACCTTCCCCGCCGACGGCGACCTGCTGCCGCCCTTCGACAGCTACTCCATGCAGGGACGCACCTATAAATACATGACCGACAACATCTTCTTCCCCTTCGGCTACGGCCTCAGCTACGGCCGCGTCGGCTACTCCGACCTCCGCGTCAGCACGCCCGCCACGGCCACGCCGCCCGCCGACGGCAGTGCCGCCGCAGACGGCGACGTCAGCGTCACCGTGACACTCGCCAACCACGGCCACACCGCCGTCACCGACACCCCGCAGCTCTACGCCAGCGCACCCGGCGCCGGCACCTCGGCACCCCTGCGACAGCTCGTCGACTTCCAGCGCGTCACCCTCGCACCCGGCGAGCAGCGCGACGTCACCTTCCACGTGCCCGCCGACCGACTCGCCACCGTCACGGACGACGGCAGCAGCCGGCTCCTGCCCGGACTCCACACCCTCACCGTGGCCAGCGCAGCCCCCTCGCCCCGCAGCGAGGTCCTCGGCGTACAAGCCCTCACTGCCACCATCGCCATGCCCTGACCCCGCGCCAGAGCCCCCCTCCTGCGGTCCAGACACGGCCACAGTGCCGCCCAGCGTCAGCTGGCACGTAGAATGAAGCCAACGGCTGCCCACACGACGGCTCACCACGATGCCCGCCGCCGTCATCGAACCCTCGTCCAGACAGAACCTCACCTCGCCCTCCGCGCCGTCGCCCGGCCCCGCTGCGCCGGCGACGTAGCACAGCGTCCCGAAAGCACCCTCGTTCTCCGGCGACGGCATGTTCACCGCACCGTCGACACCCACTAAGGGCACGTCTAACGACGTCCGCAAGCCGTCGGCCCCGTGCGGGTCGAGCACCACACGCACCAGCCGCACCAGCTGCCGACCGGGCTGCACCTCGTGCATGGCCACGAACGTCAGCCGGTCGCCGCGCTGCAGCCCGTAGCGCGCCAGCACCGCACGGTAGCTGTTGTCGTCCAGCGCAAAGGCCCCGCCGGCCCCCACCATGCGCACCTGCACGCCGGGCAGCGTGCCCTGCGACACGAAATAGCGGCGCGCCACCAGCTGCACCGAGCCGATGGGCGTCAGCGGACCGGCATCCTCAGCCCGGCCGCCCTGGGCCACGACAGTGTCCAGCTGCTGCCGCAGCAGGTTCAGGTTCATACGCTTGAAGCACTGCAGCGAGGGAAAGCCCGCGGCCACACCCTCGAACGAGTCGCTCACCAGAGCCTTCATACTGCGGTAGGCCACCATCACCGTCGCCATCAGCCGGCGCTGCTCCAGCTGGCGCGGCGTCTTCGGGTCATGGGGAGTCACTATCTCACGCGCGATATACCCGCAGTGAGCGTCGAAGCGCAGGCTCATCCCCGCCAGCCTGCCCGTACAGCCGTAAAGCCACTTGCCACATTTTGCCATAGTCTTGTCCTTTCTTTTTTGTTTTACCACGGCAAAGGTACGAAACAGCAGCGCAAGGCTGGCGTTTTTTTACAAAAGATCTGTCCTCGTTCCACCCTCGTAAAAAACAACGAGGATAGAACGAGGACAGAACGAGGACAGAACGACGCCAGGCGCGCGGCGGGTGCCGCCGGGGAGTCAAAGGAAGACGGCCTGGCGGGCGTCGGGGTTTAGCGGAAGAGCAGGGGGGCCATCTCGCGCAGCGAGCGGCGCCAGGTGAGGAACTCGTGGGCGGTGCCTTCGGAGACGTAGCCGACGGCGTTCAGTCCGGCCTTCTTCAGGGCGTCGGTAGACTGGCGTATGGCGTCGGGGCGCTCCTTGGAGCCGCAGCTCTGGAAGATGAGCCGTACCTGGTCCTTCGACTTGATGTCGTTGGGCTCGTACTGTCCGCCGGAGAGCAGTCCGTAGTAGCCGAAGACGTCGGGTCGGCGCAGGGTGATGAGCTTGGTCTCGAAGCCTCCCATGGAGAGTCCGGCCATGGCGCGGTTCCACTTGTCGCTCTTGGTGAGGAAGTGCTGGTCGATGTAGGGAATGAGTTCGTCGACGAGCACGGTCTCAAACTCCTTGGCCGTGAACTCGTGCAGTCCGCCGAAGCGCACGCCGTTGGTCATGCCGTAGGTCATCACGATGATGAAGGGCAGCGCTTTTCCCTCGGCAATGAGGTTGTCCATGATGAGGTTGGCGTGGCCCTGTCGGCTCCAGGCCGTCTCGTCCTCGCCCCAGCCGTGCTGCAGGTAGAGCACGGGGTAGCGCTGTGTTGGGTTCTGACCGTAGGTGGGCGGTGTGTAGACGAAGGCGCGACGTACCTCCTGAGTGCTCTCACTCCAGAAGAGTACTTGTTGCACGTTGCCATGTGACACATTTTTAAGAGCATAAAAATCCTGGTCGTGCGCGGGTATCTCTATGCCGCTTTCCCAGCGGGTAGAGCCGTAATAGTTTTGCGCGCCGGGGTCGTTTACGATGCCGCCGTCTACGGTCAGATGGTAGTAGTGGAATCCTTCGTCCATGGGGCCTTCGGTCTGGCCGACGAAGGAGCCGTCGTAGGTCTTGTGGAGCTTGGTGCCGCCGCGGCCGCCGAGTCCGAGGCTGACGGTGATGTCACGGGCGTCGGGCAGGTCGATGCGGAAGCGTACGTAGCCCTGGCTGTTCACCATGGGGTACTGCTGGAAGGGCTGGTTCTTCGTGGAGGGCTTGAAGTCTTCCTTTACGCCGTCCGTTTCGGGGAAGGCCAGTTCGGGCTTGAAGGGTGCGCGCTGCTCGCCCTGGGGTCCGCGCTGGCGGGGCTTGCGGGCGGGTTTCTTGGGCATGTCCCACAGGGGGGCCTTCATCTGGCGTATGTAGTCGTAGGCCATCTTGGGCTTGTAGTCTACGTCGAAGGGCAGTGGGTAGTTGTTGACGCCTACCCAGGAGTCGCGGTCGCCGAGGTTCCAGAAGGTGACGCAGTCTATGACGTCCTTGTGCTTGCGGAAGGCGCGGAAGACGCGGGCGTACTGGTCGGCAAGGTGCTGCTTGACGCTGTCGGTGACGGTGGCTCCGTCGCGCGAGAACTGCAGCTGTCCGCCCATCTCTTCGTTGACGCGGATGTCGAGTTCGGTGACGTGGATGTGCTTGACTATCTGACGGTAAAGCTGGAGGGCTTTGTCAACGTCCTGCTCGGTGGGGCCGTAGATGTTGTAGTGGCCCTGCATGCCGATGCCGTCGATGGGGGCGCCCTGGGCCTTGAGCTTCTTGACCATGTCGAAGATGCGCTGGCTCTTCACCGGGTCGCACTCGTTGTAGTCGTTGTAGAAAAGCAGTGCCTTGGGGTCGGCTTCCCGGGCGTACTGGAAGGCCTTGACGATAAATTCATCGCCGCAAAGTTTGTACATGGGGCTCTGGCGGTAGGGGTCCTTGGCATTGGGGTCGTCGGTGATGGCCTCGTTGACGACGTCCCAGCAGTAGACGATGTCCTTATAGCGTGAGACGACGGCCTGTATGTGGCGCTTCATGCGTGCATAGAAGACTTCCTTGGTGGGGTTGTCCTCGAGCATCCAGCGGCCCACTTGGTTGTGCCACATCAGACAGTGGCCGCGCATGCGTATGCCCGACTGGCGGGCGAAGTTGGCAATGCGGTCGGCGCCGTCCCACTGGAACTGGCCCTCGCGGGGCTCGGTGGGTTCGGGCTTCATGTCGTTTTCAGCCGTCATCGAGTTGAACTCCTGGCGCACCAGGGCCTGCTGCTGCGCGTTGGTGACATTGCGCTGGTTGACGGCAACGCCGATGAGGAAGTAGTCCTTGTAGGCGTCCTTCAGTCCTTGTGCCCACGTGTTCGTGGCGCTCAGCGCGAGGGCCAGGGCAAGGGCGGTCTTGAGTGTTGTCTTCATACGGAATTTTGTTTTGAGTTTAGTGATTGTTGCTTAAATGGTGATGTCGAGTCGCTGCAGGTCTTTGTCGGCCGAGCTGGTGCCGTAGAGCACCTCGTAGCGGCCGCGGGTGACGCGCATGGTGTTGGTCTCGTCGTCGTAGAAGGTGAACGACTCGGGACTGAGGGCGAGTGTGACCTGACGGGTCTCGCCGGCCTTGAGGGTGACGCGCTGGAAGGCACGCAGCGTCTTCAGCGGCGCCTCGGGGTCGTCCACCTTGCGCACGTAGACCTGGAGGGTCTCCGTGCCGTCCTTTGAACCGGTATTGGTGACGGGGATGGTGAAGAGCATCTGGTCACCCTCGAAGCTGCGGACGGCGGTGCCCACCTGGAAGGTGGTGTAGGAGAGTCCGAAGCCGAAGGGGAACAGGGCGTCGTTGAAGTAGCGGTAGGTGCGCCCGCGCATGGAGTAGTCTTCGTAGGGCGGCAGCTGGTCGGTGCGGCGGTAGAAGGTGACGGGCAGCTTGCCGGAGGGGTTGACGTCGCCGAAGAGCACGTCGGCCACGGCGGTGCCTCCCTCCTGACCGGGATACCACACCTGCAGGATGGCGTCGCACGACGCTGTCTCGGGCTCCAGTGCGATGGCCGAGCCCGAGCAGCACAGGAAGACGACGGTCTTGCCGGCGGCCTTGAGGGCGCGCAGGAAGTCGCGCTGTACGCGGGGCAGCTCGATGCTGGTGCGGTCGCCGCCGCGGAAGCCTTCGATGTCGACAGGCATCTCCTCGCCCTCGAGGGCTGCCGAGATGCCGCCGCAGAAGACGACGGTCTGGATGCCGTCCAGCTGGCGGATGGTCTGCTGGTAGTCGATGGGCAGTTCGCGGGCCACGTTGATTTTGAGGTTGGCACCCCACGTCTTGACGGTCTGGAAGCGCACTTCTATCTTATAGCTCTTGCCCTTCCCGGCCTGGATGGCGGTACGGGTGGGCGTGGTGCGCCAGATGTGGACGCGCTGCTGGCGCTCGCCGTTGACATAGACCTCGAAG
>CAMNIH010000080.1 GCA_946540365.1 uncultured Bacteroidales bacterium | reverse complement strand
TCTTGGTCACCGGCACGTTCATCATGGTGGCCAGCTCGTTGGCGGTGACGAACTCGGTCACCTGCAGCACGTTCTGGTTCTCCATCTCATGCTGGAGCTCCTCTTCCATCTGGGCATGCACCTTCTGGCGTTTCTCGCGGTTGTGCTTCGAAGTCTTCGACTTGCCCATGGGCGAGAGGCGCGCCAGCGTGTCGCGGATCTGCTTCTCGATCTCGTTGTCGTCGATCTCGACAGGCTTCTTCTCCTCTTTCTTTTTCTTCTTCTTGCCGGCACCCTGTTGCTGAGCGGCCTGCTTCTGGCTTTCCTTCTTGGCTTTCTCCTTCTCCTTGTTCTCCTTCTTGGCCACCTCGGCGCCGATCTTCTTCACCTCCTGGGCGCTGACGGCCTCCTTCTTGGTGTGCTTGCGCTTGCGCTTGCTGCCGGGAGTGTCGGCGCCATCCTTCTTGAACTGGCTGAGGTCGATCTTGTCGAGCACCTTGGGGCCTTCCAGCTTGGTGTACTGGGTTTCGATGAACTCGGGCTCGGGCTTGGCAGGCTCGACGGGCTTGGGCGCAACAACCGCTTCCGGAGCGGGCTGGGGGGCGGGCTGGGGCTTGGACTCGACGGCCTTGGGTGCCTGGGGCACGGGCTTGGCCTCTTCCTTCTTCTCGCCCTTGCGCGGACGCTTTTTCTTGTCGGGACGCATACGCTGATTGATGGCGCTGAGGTCGATCTTGCCCACCACGTTGAAGGGGCTGGCAACGCCCTCGGCGGCCACCGCCGTAGGCTCGTCGGACTCGTCGGCGCTGTCGGGCTCGTCAACCACGTCGGACTCGTCGGGCTGCTCGGCCGGCACTTCCACCTCGGGTTCCGGTGCGGGCTCAGGCTCTTCCACCTGCTGCGGCGCCGGTTCGGGCTCGGGAGCGGGTGCCGGCTCGGGTTCCGGTGCGGCTTCGGCCTCGGGGGCCGGCGCCGCATGAGGCTGCGACTTGAAGCTCTTGATCACCACCTCCTCCACCTCGGGCTCGGCATCCGGCCTGCTGCTGGCCTCCACCACACGGTTGGCGCCACTGGTCATCAGCTCTATCTTGTCGGCTTCTTCTTTCACCTTGCGCTCACCCTGGAACGCAACGGACAACAGTTCGTACTGTTCCTCACTGATCTTCGTGTTGGGGTTCGAGTCCACTTGATGCCCCTTCTTGGCCAGGTACTCCACGAGGGTCTGGATACCCACATTGAAGTCCTTCGCTACTTTATTCAGTCTGAAACTTGCCATTTTGTCGAGTCCTTTCTTTTTTGAATTGAAAATTGAAAATTGAAAATTGAAATAACTTGGACTTCAATTATTCAAACTCTGCGTTGAGCACTTCGAGCACGTGGTCGATGGTCTCCTCTTCGAGGTCGGTGCGGGCGATAAGCTCCTGCTTGGGCAGGGCCAACACGCTCTTGGCGGTATCGCAGCCGATCTTGACCAACTCGTCGATGACCCACTGCTCGATTTCGTCGTTGAACTCGGACAGTGCCACATCGTCGTAGTCCTCGTCGGTGTCGCGGTACACCTCGATCTCGTAGCCCACCAGCTTCGAGGCCAGCTTGATGTTGTAGCCGCCCTTGCCGATGGCCAGGCTCACCTGGTCGGGCTGCATGAACACCTCGGCCTTCTTCTCCTCCTCGTTGATCTTGATGCTGCTCACATTGGCGGGGCTCAAAGCGCGCTGGATCATCAGGTCCACACGCGGCGTGTAGTTCAGCACGTCGATATTCTCATTGCGCAACTCGCGCACGATACCGTGGATACGGCCGCCCTTCACACCCACGCACGATCCGACGGGGTCGATGCGGTCGTCGTAGCTCTCCACCGCCACCTTGGCGCGCTCGCCGGGCTGACGCACGATGTTGCGGATGGTGATCAGGCCGTCGTAGATCTCCGGCACCTCGGCCTCGAGCAGACGCTCCAGGAAGATGGGCGATGTGCGGCTGAGCACGATGATGGGATTGTTGTTCTTCATCTCCACCTTCAGCACCACGGCCCTCACCGTGTCGCCCTTGCGGTAGTGGTCGCTCGGGATCTGCTCGCTCTTGGGCAGGATCAGCTCTATCTTCTCCTCGTCGAGCACCAGGATTTCCTTGTTCCAGGGCTGGTAGACCTCGCCCACAATGATCTCACCCACCTTCTCCTTGTATTTCTGGAAGATGAGACTCTTCTCGTAGTCCTGGATCTTGCCCACCAGATTCTGACGGATGCTCAGAATCTCGCGGCGGCCGAACTCGGTCATCGGAATCGGTTCCGACAACTCCTCTCCCACCTCGAAGTCGTCCTCGATCTTCAGGGCGTCGCTCAACGCGATCTCGCGTGTCGGGTCAGTCACCTCGCCGTCCTCGACGATGGTGCGGTTGCGGAAGATCTCCAGGTCGCCCTTGTCGATATTGACGATGATGTCGAAGTTGTCCTCCGAACCGTAGTGCTTGGCCAACGCAGCGCGGAACACTTCTTCCAAAATGCGCATCAGCGTCTCGCGGTCGATGTTCTTAAACTCCTTGAACTCCTGAAAGGAGCTGCTCAGGTCTTGGTTCTTTGCCATATCGTTGTTTGTTTATTCTATTTTCTTCCTCAGAACTTGATTACCACCCGGATGCTCTTCACATCGCGGCGCGGGAACTCCACCTCGCGGGGAGCCGCTTTCTTGCTGCCGGCCACCGTCACACACACACGTTCCTCGTCGGCCGCCGTCAGCACGCCCGTCGTCTTCTCGCCGTCCATCGCCAGCACATCCACCTCGCGGCCGATGTTTTTCACCAACTGGCGCGTCAGCTTCAACGGCTGGTCGGCCCCGGCCGAACTCACATCCAACGCGAAATCCTCCTCGTCACGGTCCAGCTGGCTTTCGATGGCGCGGCTCAACTCGATGCAGTCGTCCACCGTGATGCCATTATCGCCGTCGATGTCCACATAAATGCGGTTATCGGGCGTCACTTTCAGGTTTACAAGGAACTTATCAGTCCCCTCGAGGGCCTGGTTCACCAGTTCTAATATCTTGATTTTCTCTATCATAATCAACAAAAAGAGAGGCTTTCGACCTCTCCTAATCCGCTGCAAAGATACAACTATTTTTGAAACTGGCAAAATTTATTTTCACTTGCCGAGTGTTTTCCTGTAGTGGCAGTTGAGCACCTCGGCGCAGTCGCCGTGCCAGTTGTGCATGCCGCCGCCCAGGCAGTTGCCGAACATCTTGCAGTCGCGACACATGCCGCGGCGGGCCCAGCGGCGGTCGCGGAAGGGCTCGAAGCGCGTCTGCCACACCTCCCACAGGCTGTCCTTGTAGATGTTGCCCTGCCCGAAGGCCTGCCGGTCGATGTTGGGGCAGGCGCTGATGGTGCCGTCAATGAGCACCGAGGCGATGTTGACGCCTGCATGGCAGAAGTAGGGGTTCGGCCGCACCCGCCGCTCGTAGCGCCCCAGGTAGCCCTCGCAGCTGAAGGTGACCCGCATCGGGCTCTCGGGCCGCTCGCGCTTGGCCTCGATGAAGTCCATCAGCTGGCGGAACTGCCCGTCGCCGAGGTGCAGCTCCGGCTGGCCCACGGCGCGCCCGATGGGGATGATGGTGAACAGACGCCACTGCGGCACCCCCAGCGCCGCCAGACGGTCGTGGATGGCCTGCAGCTGCGGCAGGTTGCGCTGGTTGACGCAGGTGACCACGTCGAAGTTGAGGCGCCGCTCGCGGGCGGCGATGGCGATGGCCTCCAGCGTGCGGCCGTAGCTTCCCTCGCGGCCCCGCATCCAGTCGTGCTCGGCCTCCAGGCCGTCGAGGCTGATGGTGAGGGCGCCCAGGCCAGCCTCCATCAGGCGGCGGTGCATGTCGCGGTCGTAGAGCCACCCGTTGCTGACGATGCCCCAGCCCACATGCCTCTTCTTCAGCGCCACGCCCAGCTCGCACAGGTCGGGCCGCAGCAGCGGTTCGCCGCCGGTCACCACCACCGTGAAGCCCGGCTGGCGCTCCCGCTCCAGGATGGTGTCGAAGGCCCGCAGGAAGTCCGCCAGCGGCATGTCGGGCTCGCCGCCCGGCGCCGTGCAGTCGCTGCCGCAGTGGCGGCAATGCAGGTTGCACCGCGTCGTACACTCCCAGAAGAGGTAGTTCAGCTCGTGGGTGCGCACCTCCATATCGCGGAAGCGGCGGTGCAGGAAATCACGTATGGGTGTACCCGTCATTTAGATGCGGTGGAGGACTATGTCGACAGTATCAGGCTCGCCGACGTGGATCACCGTGTCCAGCAGCTCGTACTGCGACTGCTCGTCCGAGAAACGGAACTTGTAGTCGGCTTCGAGACAATCCCAAAGGTCCACCTGCACACGGGCCACACCGTTCGAATCGGTATAGTCGCCCAGACTCCAGCTGTACACGCAGTCGTCCGAGCCGCTCTGTTGCTGCGCCATCACCTTGATGTCGGGCAGCGGCGTCTGGTCTTTGTCAGACACCACACGGAAGGTCATCTCGCTTACACAATAATCCGGTTCAGTGCCGTAGCAGGCCTGGAAGACGAACATGGCCGCCGTCAGCGACACGCCCTTGAGCAGTTTTCTTAACAGTTTCATACGTTAATGTATTTTGTCATTTCCGGTGCAAAAATACAACCTTTTTTGAAACCGGCAAAATTTATTATCACTTGCCGCAGGGCAGCCAGCCAAAACACGGGGTTATGAATCCACCAAGGCGTGCCTGAGTATACCCTGACTCTACCTTTTCTTCAGTCGTTCTTCAGTCGTTCTTCAGTCGTTCTTCAGTGATCACTGAAGAACGACTGAAGAACGACTGAAGAACGACTGAAGAAAACCTATAGTCATCCCCTTGTCAAGGGGGTGCCGGGCGGGAGCGTCGGCGCGACACTCCTCACTGTCCGGCGGCGCCGCCGCGGGCCTGCCACTCGAGGTCGAGCTTGCCGAAGCGGTAGGTGATACCGAAGGTGACGAAGCGGTAGGCGGAGTGCGACGTCTCGCTGGTAGCCACGGTGGGGGCGTTGACGGTCTCGAAGTAGCGGTTGTTGTCGAAGAGGTCGCTGACGTTGGCGCGCAGCGAGAGACGCCCGTCGAGGAGGGTGGCGGAGAGGCCCAGGTCGACGGTGACGTTGCGCTCGCGGGTGGTGTAGAGTCCGAGGGTGGGCGTGCCGTAGTTGACGTTGGCGTCGAGGTTGACCAGCTTGGCCACCTTGGCCCAGAGGCGGGCGTAGAGCGTCCACGAGAGGCGCTCCTGCCAGGGCTCGCCCTCGACACGGTAGCCCTGGCGGAAGAGGCTGGCGTTGAGGCTCAGGCTGGCCCACGCGGCGGGGCGGTAGGTGAAGTTGGCGTCGGCGCCCGTCTTGTAGGAGGAGGCGATGTTGAAGGGCATGGAGTAGGTGATGACACGTCCCAGGAAGGGGTCGACGCCGGGGGTGGAGGCGGTGATGCTCTCGATACCGCCCGAGGTGCTATTGGCGTAGGCTTCGATGCTGACGTTGCCGATTTTCTCGAAATAACGGTTCCAGGAGAGCGAGGCCTTGTGGGTGGCGGCGTTGCCGAGATGGCGGTTGCCGACGGAGTAGGAGTCGTCACCATAGATGCGGCTCACGGTGAGGTCGGCGCCCGAGGGGGTGGAGACGGAGTAGGAGTAGTTGAAGCGGAAGTAGTGCATGGAGGGGGTGCGATGGGTGAGCGAGAAGGAGGGTTCGAGGGCGACGAAGCGGAAGAGGGTGTCGTCGGGGAAGAGACCGCGATTGTCGATGCGGAGCCAGTCGTGCGAGGCATGGAGGTCGGCGCCCAGGGTGGTGCGTTCCCACTCGTGGCGCAACGAGAGGCTGGCATAGAGGCTTCGGGTGTGGTAGTCGCTCACGTAGTTGCGCAGCGTGTCGGGCTGCGTCCCCGCACCGGGGGTTGCGAGGCGAATGTTGCGGTCGCGGTGGCTGTTTCCGTAGGGGCGGCCGCCGAGGCGGATGGAGAGCTCGTCGTGGGGACCGAGGGGTCGGTTGTAACGCAGCGAGAGGTCGACGGTGTTGCGGTTGTAGTGGTTGTCGTTGGTGCGGTCGTAGGGCTCGAGGAGGAGGGCTGCGGGGTTGCCTTCGGCCAGGGAGATGAGGCGTTGGCTCTCGTTGTGATGGGCGCTGAACAGATAGTTCCACGTGCCGCCGAAAGTGATGTTGTGCCCCTTGCGGCCGGGCAGGCGACGCTTGATGTCGAAATTGGTGAAGCCGTTGACGCTGTAGTATCGGCTGTCGGAGGTGTCGAGGTAGCGGTAGTGGGCGGTGTCGGGCAGGTAGTCCCACTGCTCGTAGCGGTAGCCGAGGTAGTCGTTGTAGCGGCCCTGCAGCATGTTCCACGACATGAGGCTGAAGTCGGTGAGGGAGTCGATCTTGTAGTCGATGTGGATGTTGTTGTTCCCGAAATAGCTCGACCCGTCGGAGTGGCTGCGGTAGGTGCGTTGGCTGGTGGTGTCGTCGCCGGAGGTGAGGGTGTAGCCTCCTTGGCCGTCGTTGATGAAATGGCTGCGGCTGCCGGCCAGGTGGAAGGAGAACTTCAGGCGGTCGGTGTTGCGCACGTAGCTGAACCACGGAGAGTAGTAGGGGCGCGTGTTGCCGCTGAGGCCCAGGAGCCAGAGTTCGCTGGTGCGCAGGCGGGCCGAGGTGACGATGTTAAGTATGTGGTGTCCTTCGGCCACCATGTATTTGGCCGAGGGGTTCTTGATGACCTCCACGCGGGTCAGCGCCTCGGCGGGCATGCTCTCGAAAAAGGCTTTCAGCGTGGGGCCGTTCATGCCGGTGGGGCGGCCGTTGAGCCACACGTCGACGTGGTCAGAGCCGCGCATGGAGAGGTTCCCCTCCAGGTCGATCTGCACGGAGGGTGCGTTGCGGATAGCATCCCAGGCGGTGAGGCCAGCCACCGTCTCGTCGTTCTCTACGTTATAGTTGACCACCTCGCCGGTCATGCTGTAGACAGGCTTGGGAGCGGAAATGCTGATTTCCTTCAGTTTCATGAGCTGCATCTTGGCGTCGATGCTGTCCAGTTTTGCCTGGCTTACGCTATCGGTGCTTTGGGCCCAGGCCAGTGCGGGGAGCAGTGCCAGGGCGAGTAGCAGGGTCTTCTTCATGGCTATTTCTCTTTTTCGTTCTTAAACTCGGTCGACAGCATGTGGCCTGCCACCTTGAGGCTCTCGGCGTCGCTGCCGACGAGGAAGGCCAGGACGACCATGCGGTCGGAGGGGCAGTAGATGGTGTAGTGGCCGCGGTCGCCCGGCAGGCCGTCGGCGTTGAAGACCACCAGGTGCTTGTGTTCGCGCCAGTACCGCTGCAGCGAGTCGGCCTTCTGCTTCATCTGTTGCATCGTCCCGTCGGGTATCTTGGGGTGCGAGTCGAGGTCGTCCGACTCGATGCTTATCGTGCCGTCGATATGTGGGCGCGTAGTGGTGTAGGGCAGCTCGTGCAGCTCGCGGCAGAGGGTGCGGTAGACGGCGCTGTCGTCGGTCTGCAGCAGGGTGACGCAGGCGCTGTCGCCCCCGCTCAGGGGGTAGCGCTCGACGCAGTAGGCCTGCACGCCGGG
>CAMNIH010000079.1 GCA_946540365.1 uncultured Bacteroidales bacterium | reverse complement strand
GCATGATGCTCCTCATACTTCGCAACGGCCGCTGGGACCTGCCGAAAGGCAAAGTGGAGGCCGGCGAGACCCTCCTGCAGGGCGCCCTCCGCGAAGTGGAGGAAGAGACCGGCATTAAAGCGGACTGCGCACAAGGGCATACACTACCCACTGCCAACTACCCACTACCCACTAAAACCTACCACATCTTCAACCTCTACGGCGGATGGCACCTGAAGCAGACCTCCTGGTTTGCAGCCCGTTGCCCGGGAGTCCAACCCCGCGGGCAGGGGCAGGGCGAGGAGGGCATCACCGAGGTGGTGTGGGTGCGGCCCGACGAGTGGTACCGCCGTCTGCAGCACAGCTACGGAACCCTCAAAACGCTCAGTGACCAATGGACAAGATCAGCCAGATAGCCCTCTCGATGATTCCGGGCCTGGGCCCCGCCGGTTGCCGCCGGCTGCTGGCCCTCTATCCAGGGCAGGACATCTTCGCCCTACCGCCCGTCGAGCTGCGGATGCTCTTCGGCGGCCATCTGCGGCCGCTGGAGGCCATCCTGTCCAAGGCCACCCACGCCCGGGCCGAGGCCGAGCTGCGGCAGGCCGAGAAGCACGGCACGCGCGTCCTCTTCTGCACCGACGACGACTATCCGGCCCGCCTCAACCGCGACGAGACCGCCGACTGTCCGGTGGTGCTCTACGTCCAGGGGGCGGCCGACCTCAATGCCGGGTGCAGCCTGGCCGTGGTGGGCACCCGAAAGGCTACGGCTGCGGGGCGCGACACGACCGACCGCCTGGTGCGTCAGCTGCAGCCCCTCGGCCTGCCCATCGTCAGCGGCCTGGCCTACGGCATCGACACGGCGGCCCACGCGGCGGCCCTCGGCTGCGGCCTGCCCACGGTGGCGGTGCTGGGCCACGGCCTGAACCGCATCTATCCGCCCGAGAACCGCAACCTGGCGGCCCAGATCGTGCAGCAGGGTGGGGCCCTGCTGACCGAATATCCCATGGGCACCGCAATCAGCGCGCGCAATTTCCCGGCCCGCAACCGCATCATCGCCGCCCTGGCCGACGCCACCCTCGTCGTCGAGGCCTCCGAGCACGGGGGCGCCCTGATCACCGCCGCCATCGCCGCCGGCTACCATCGCGAGGTCTTCGCCGTGCCGGGACGCCTGGACGACACCTACTCGCGCGGCACCAACAACCTCATCGCCACCAACAAGGCGCTGCTGGTGCGCGACGCCGGCGATATCGCCTACCACATGGGGTGGCCGCTCGCCACCGGCCAGACGGCGGTGCAGACGACCATCTTCCCGACCCTCACGCCCGACGGGCAGCGCCTCTACGACCTGCTGCGCGACGAGGGCCCCACCACCATCGACGAGCTGGCGAGCCGCACGTCGATGTCGCTGTCGGCGGTGGCCGGCACGCTGTTCGACCTCGAGATGCAGCGCGTCGTGCGCGCCCTGCCGGGACGCCACTACGAGGCAGTCACATGATTCCGCCCGCGCCGGACGAAAAAAAGACGGCGGCGGATACAATAAAAAGAACCTACACGGCGTTATGAACACCATGATGAGAAGAACGATATATTGCTGTGCCTTCGTGGGCCTGCTGCTGTTGGCAGGCTGTGGATCGGGGGCGGACAAGAAACAGACATTCGCGTCGGCCGACGGCTCGGTGACGGCTACCGTCAAGCACGGCCAGTGGTCCATCACCAATGCCGACGGCACCGAGGTGGTGGCCGACTACGACTCGATGCGGGTGGTCGAAGTGGGCGAAACGGGCCACCCCATGACGGTGGTCTACTATAAAGGCAGCGAGCAGCGCTGGCTGCAGTACTACAGCACCATGCAGCTGCGCAGCGAGGGCACCATGGTCAACGGCGTGCGCGAGGGCCACTGGGTCTTCTACCATCCGTCGGGCAACATACAGGCCGAGGCCACCTTCGTCGGCGGCAAGGAGGAGGGCGCCTACCGCGTCTACCGCGAGAACGGAGCCCCCTACTACATAGGCCAGTACGAACACGGCGTGCCCACGGGCCTCTGGGAGGTCTACGACCAGGAGGGCAACCTGGTGGAGAAAACCGAGTATTGATGGTCGACCTGGGGCTTGACATCTACCGCACCATCGGCCGCGAAGCCGACCGCATGGGCGTCGACGCCTACGCCGTGGGCGGCGTGGTGCGCGACTACTTCCTGCAGCGCCCTTGCACCGACATCGACATCGTGTGTATCGGCCCCGAGCGGGGCGGCGAGGTGCATATCGGCATCGAGCTGGCCAAGGCGGTGTCCGAGGCCGTCGGCGGCACGAAGGTGGCGGTCTTCAAGACCTTCGGCACCGCCTCGTTCAAAGTGAGCAGTGAGCAGTGTTCAGTGGTTAGTGAGGCTGCGCATCCGATGTCCGCGAGCCCGACGAGCGAACTAAACACTAAACACTTAACACTAAACACTATTGAGCTGGAGTTCGTCGGGGCGCGGCGTGAGAGCTACAGCCACGACAGCCGCAAGCCGGTGGTCGAGAACGGCACCCTCGAGGACGACCAGCGGCGGCGCGACTTCACGGTCAACGCCCTCGCCGTCTGCCTCAATGCCGACCGCTACGGCGAGCTGATGGACCCCTTCGGCGGCATCCGCGACCTCGACGAGGGGATACTCCGCACACCCCTCGACCCCGACATCACCTTCAGCGACGACCCCCTGCGCATGATGCGGGCCGTGCGCTTCGCCTCGCAGCTGGGCTTCCGCATCGCCGACGACACCTTCGAGGCCATCGGCCGCAACGCCAGCCGCATCGAGATCGTCAGCGCCGAGCGCGTCATGGTCGAGCTGAACAAGATCATGCTGTCGCCGCAACCCTCGCTCGGCCTGAAGCTGATGCAGAAGAGCGGCCTCATGCAGCTCATCCTGCCTGAGATCAGCGCCCTGCAGGGCGTGGAGACCGTCGACGGCCGCGGCCACAAAGACATCTTCTTCCACACCATGCAGGTGCTGGACAATGTAGTGGGTAGTGGGGAGTGTGTAGTGGGTAGCACAGGAGAACAAGCGCTACCCACTACCCACTGCCAACTACCCACTCAGGCCCTTTGGCTCCGCTGGGCGGCGCTGCTGCACGACGTGGGCAAGCCCGGTGTGAAGCGCTACGACGCCAAGCAGGGGTGGACCTTCCACGGCCACGAGGCCCGCGGGGCCCGCATGGTGAAGCGCATCTTCAAGCGGCTGCGCCTGCCGCTCGGCGCCGAGGAGCGCTACGTCGAGAAACTCGTCATGCTCCACATGCGTCCCATCGTGCTCAGCGAAGACGAGGTGACCGACAGCGCCGTGCGCCGTCTGCTCTTCGAGGCCGGCGACGACATCGACGACCTGATGCTGCTCTGCAATGCCGACATCACCAGCAAGAACCCCGAGAAGGTGCGCAAGCACAAGGCCAACTTCGAGCTGGTGAAGCGCAAGCTGGTCGAACTTGAGGAGCGCGACCGCATCCGCAACTTCCAGCCGCCGGTGAGCGGCGAGGACATCATGACCACCTTCGGCATCGGCCCCTGCCGCGAGATCGGCACCATCAAGGACGCCATCAAGGACGCCATCCTCGACGGCCAGATCCCCAACGAGCGCGCCGCCGCCTGGCAGATGATGCTCCGCCTCGGCAAGGAGTTGGGATTGAAAGTACAAGAATAAAAAACATTTTGCCATATCGGTATTTTTTAGTAATTTTGCAGTCGAATAAAACAATTTGAAACGGGAATAATGTCTTCTGTAGCACAACATAACGTCATATCACTATTCTCCGGAGCCATGGGACTTGACCTCGGTGTTGAAAAGGCTGGTTTTTCTGTGAGGGTTTGCGTGGAGATGGATAAATATGCCGTACAAACCATTCGTGCGAACACTGACATTCCCGTTATCGACAGAGACATCAACCAAGTTACCACCCAAGAAATACTCGACGCTGCCGGACTGGACGCCAAAGATGTCGAGATGGTGATTGGTGGGCCTCCTTGTCAAGCATTCAGTACAGCCGGACGGCAACGAGGGTTGGCTGACTTCAGGGGAAATGTCATCATACAGTACCTCAGGGTCATCAATGAAATACGACCGCAGTATTTTATATTGGAGAATGTGCGAGGTCTGCTTTCGGCCAAGCTCAACGTTGTACCAAACGAGTACTATGAATACGAACCGACGAAGGATTTGAGAGGCAGCGTGTTGAACTTCCTCATAAAAGAGTTCAACAAGATGGGTTACACTGTCAGCCACGCTCTGTTCAACGCGGCAAACTACGGTGTTCCCGAGATTAGGGAAAGAGTTATACTGTTCGGCCACCGGGGAGACAAGATACAACTACCGCCGCCGACGCATAGTAAAAACGGAGAAAACGGCTTAAAACCGTGGTGTACGCTGCGCGAAGTTATTGGCGACCTTGAGGACGAGTCGCCGGAGAACTATATCCCACTGAGGGCCAAATGTGCGAAATACATTCATCTATTGAAGGAAGGCGAGAACTGGAGGTCGTTGCCAAAGGATGTGCTTCCTGATGCGATGGGCGGGGCATATAAAATGGCAGGAGGGAAAACCGGCTTCTACCGCCGCCTTTCATACGACAAGCCGGCACCGACACTCGTCACAAGCCCGACTATGCCGGCGACCCTTCTGTGCCACCCCACTCGATTGAGACCACTCAGCATCCGCGAATACGCCAGGATACAGCAATTCCCCGACGATTGGATTTTTGTGGGGCCGATAGAGAATGTATACAAACAAATAGGGAACGCAGTGCCAGTGGGTTTAGGATACATGGCTGGAAAGCAAATTATGAACCACATCCAAGGATTGGTCAAAAGCAACAAGTCAGAGTTTCCAAGTCTTGCCTTCTCTCGTTACAAAGGAACTACTGACATGGAGTTCTCCCGCAATTTTCAGGTACAGATAAAAAGGATACAGGCATGAACAAGGTTTTGATAGACATGGTCGCCTCTTATGTGGCGGAAAACATCGGTCAATTCCATCAGAAGAGAATTGACAAGATGAAGGAGATGAGGCTCGAAAGGATACTGACGAGGAAAAATCCGTATCTCTACAAGGCCAAAAACCTTAATACCCCTGAGGCTCTGGTCAGGAGCATGGCGTCAGCCTACATGTCGTCGGCCGAGGAGTCTATTTTTGGCAACTGGATAGAAAACTTGGCCAAATACATAAACGAGCAAGTGTATGGTGGCTACAAATCGTCAGCCAAAGGTATTGACATCGAGTTCGATCACAACGGAGTGCATCATTTTGTATCAGTCAAGTCCGGCCCAAACTGGAGTAACTCACAGTCACTTTCACAACTGAAAAAAGATTTCGTAGCCGCAGTGCGCATTTTCAATACAAGCAGAACATCGCGCGTTGCCACACGATGCATCGAAGGATGCTGCTACGGAAACAATAACAAGTCGTACACTGACAGTGCCCACGAGAAACTATGTGGAGAATCGTTTTGGACGATTATTTCCGGTGAGCCAACCCTGTACATAGATATAATCGAACCTCTTGGTACACAGGCAAAAGTGAAGAATGATGCATATGACAAAGAGTATCAAAGGATGATCACAAAATTCACATGCGAATTTGCAGACAAATACTGCGACAAAGAAAGTGGGTTGATAAAATGGGATGAAATCGTCAAAATAACATCGTCTAACAAAAACAAAGAATAACGAAAGGTACGAATATTTGAAGATTGAAGAGCGTTGTGCGGTGGCCGTCATGACCATAGGCGCCTTAGAAGGCGACGACACCACCCCGACAGACCAAGGCACCACAACCCCGAGGGGCGGCGATAGCAGCTCCGGCATGTGCGGCAGCGACGATTAAATTCTCCGTCCGCCAGGTGCGCGGAATCTAATCAATCCGTTATCCCCTTCATGGGGCATTCCCTTCCAGCCGTAGGCGCAGGCCCACGGCTGTTTTTTTATTGTTTCGTGTTTTCATTTTGCCATATCAATATTATTTCGTAATTTTGCAGTTTGAAAAAAAGATAATTGTAATGAGCACTGCGACCTTAAACAATCTGCTTGAGTACCTTTACGGTACGCTGACTCCCGATAATATGCGCTGGGTCGGCAGGCACTTGATTGAGCACGCCGATAAAGAGGATTCCTCGCTAAAACCCTACACCATCGAGGAACTCCACGCCCGCATTGACAAAGCCGAGCGAGAAATCGCTGCTGGACTTGGAACATCCCACGAGGAGGTGATGCGTAGGTGTAGAGAGAAAATTGCTCTCAAGAAACAAGAAATAGAAATGGCCGAAACTATATGAGAATAAACTGGTATAGCGAGGCCCAATGGCATCTATACATATCGTTGACCTTTGGGACTGCCGGAGGGAGCCGAAGGCACTGTCAGAAAAAATAGAATCTAAACGTTAATCCTTAAACCATTATAATGTACGAACATTTGAAGATAGAAGAACGAGGGACGGTGGCCATCATGACCATCAGCGCCCCGAAGAGTTTGAACGCACTCAACAGCAAGATACTGGGCGAGATGGACGACTACTTGACCCATTTCGACTGCAACCGCCTGCGTTGCCTCGTCGTCACCGGCGACGGCGAGAAGAGCTTTGTGGCGGGTGCCGACATCAGCGAGATGGCCCACCTGGGCATGCTGGAAGGCAATGCTTTCGGTGCCAAGGGGGCTGCCGTCTTCCGCAAGTTGGAGACGCTGCACGTGCCCGTCATCGCTGCTGTCAACGGCTTCGCCCTCGGCGGCGGCTGCGAGTTGGCCATGGCCTGCGACATACGTATCTGCTCGGAGAACGCCAAGTTCGGCCAGCCCGAGGTGGGCCTGGGCATCATCCCCGGCTTCAGCGGCACGGTGCGCCTGGCCCGGCTGGTGGGCATGGGCATGGCCAAGCAGCTCATCTACACCGGCAAGCCCATCAAGGCCGACGAGGCCCTGCGCATCGGCCTGGTCAATGCTGTGGTGCCGCAGGCCGAGCTGATGGACAAGGCGATGGAGATCGCCAACCAGATCGCCGCCAACGCCCCCCTGGCCGTCAAGGCTGCCAAGCTCTGCATCAACGACGAGTACGACATGGATGCCGACTCGGCCATCCAGAACGAGAGCGTCATCTTCGGCCGCTGCTTCAGCACCGAGGACCAGAAGCTGGGCATGAAGGCCTTCCTCGAGAAGGGCAAATATGAATTCCAAGGGAAATAAGGCTGGAGGCCTATAGGGCTTATAGGTTTTAGAAACAACAATTCAACAAACAACAATAAAAATACAATCATTATGAAAATCTGTGTTATTGGAACCGGCACCATGGCCAAAGGCATTGTGAAGGCCTTCGCCGCCAAGATGCCCGTCACTATGAAGAGCCGCACGCAGGCCAGCCTCGACAAGGCCATGGCCTCCATCGCCAAAGGCTACGGTAAGCTGGTCGAGAAAGGCAAGATGACCCAGGAGGCCGTCGACGCTCTGCTCGCCAACATCAGCACCACCACCGACTACGCCACCTTCGCCGATGCCGACCTCGTCATCGAGGCCGCCGTGGAGGAGATGCAGCTCAAGAAGGATGTCTTCACCGAGCTCGACGGCATCTGCAAGCCCGAGACCATCTTCGCCACCAACAGCTCGTCGCTGAGCATCACCGAGATCGCCGCCTGCACCA
>CAMNIH010000078.1 GCA_946540365.1 uncultured Bacteroidales bacterium | reverse complement strand
ACCACGGCGACAGCTTCGAGACCTGCAAGAGCTGCATCGACATGGGCTTCAGCTCGGTGATGTACGACGGTTCGGCCCTGCCCTACGAGGAGAACATCCGTATCTCGCGCCAGGTGGTGGAGTACGCCCACAAGTACGACGTCACGGTGGAGTGCGAGCTGGGCGTGCTGGCCGGCGTGGAGGACGAGGTTGCCTCGGAGGTGAGCCACTACACCAAGCCCGAAGAGGTGATCGACTTCGCCACCCGCACGGGCTGCGACTCGCTGGCCATCTCGATCGGCACCAGCCACGGCGCCTATAAGTTCAAACCCGAGCAGTGTACCGTCGACCCCCAGACCGGTCGTCTCGTACCCCCTCCCCTGGCCTTCAACGTGCTTGAGGCCATCGAGAAGAAGCTGCCCGGCTTCCCCATCGTGCTGCACGGCTCAAGCTCGGTGCCGCAGGACGAGGTGGACACCATCAACGCCAACGGTGGCGCCCTGAAGGCCGCCGTGGGTATCCCCGAGGAGCAGCTGCGCAAGGCCGCCAAGAGCGCCGTCTGCAAGATCAACATCGACAGCGACAGCCGTCTGGCCATGACCGCCGCCATCCGCAAGCACCTGGCCGAACACCCCGACCACTTCGACCCGCGCCAGTACCTCAAGCCCGCCCGCGAGAGCATGAAGAAGATGTACATCCACAAGATCGTCAACGTCCTCGGCTCGAACGACAAGCTCTGATCGCCATGGCAAACACACCGACACCCCACATCGGGGCCAAGCTGGGCGATATAGCCGACACGGTCATCATGGCCGGCGACCCGCTACGCGTGAAGTTCATGGCCGAGAAGTACCTCCAGGACGCCGTTCTCTTCAACCAAGTGCGCGGCATGCTGGGCTACACCGGCACCCACAACGGACGCCGCATCAGCGTGATGGGACACGGCATGGGTGGTCCCTCGATAGGCATCTACACCTACGAGCTCTACCACTTCTACGACGTGCAGACCATCATCCGCGTGGGCTCGGCCGGTTCCATCCAGGAGAGCCTCCATGTGGGCGACCTGGTGGTGGCCACCGGCGCCTGCACCAACTCCAACTATGCGGCGCAGTACGAGCTGCCCGGCACCTTCGCCCCGATCGCCGACTTCGGCCTGGCCCGCCAGGCCGTCGAGGCCTGCGAACGCCACGGCTACCGCCATCGGGTGGGCAACGTGCTCTCGTCGGACACCTTCTACACCGAGAACGCCCACAACGACCGTTGGCAGCGGATGGGCGTGCTGGCTGTGGAGATGGAGATCGCACAGCTCTACATGAACGCCGCCCGCGCCGGCCGGAAGGCGCTGGGCATCTGCACCGTGTCGGACCACCTCATCACCGGCGAGTCCACCACGGCCGAAGAGCGCCAGACCACCTTCACCAAGATGATGGACGTGGCCTTCGACATCGTCGGCTGACGGATGCCAATAAGATAATGGCGGGGGCCGCGACGTACGTCGCGGCCCCCGCCATTATCTTATTGGCATCCGTCAGCCGACGATGTCGAAGGCCACGTCCATCATCTTGGTGAAGGTGGTCTGGCGCTCTTCGGCCGTGGTGGACTCGCCGGTGATGAGGTGGTCCGACACGGTGCAGATGCCCAGCGCCTTCCGGCCGGCGCGGGCGGCGTTCATGTAGAGCTGTGCGATCTCCATCTCCACAGCCAGCACGCCCATCCGCTGCCAACGGTCGTTGTGGGCGTTCTCGGTGTAGAAGGTGTCCGACGAGAGCACGTTGCCCACCCGATGGCGGTAGCCGTGGCGTTCGCAGGCCTCGACGGCCTGGCGGGCCAGGCCGAAGTCGGCGATCGGGGCGAAGGTGCCGGGCAGCTCGTACTGCGCCGCATAGTTGGAGTTGGTGCAGGCGCCGGTGGCCACCACCAGGTCGCCCACATGGAGGCTCTCCTGGATGGAACCGGCCGAGCCCACGCGGATGATGGTCTGCACGTCGTAGAAGTGGTAGAGCTCGTAGGTGTAGATGCCTATCGAGGGACCACCCATGCCGTGTCCCATCACGCTGATGCGGCGTCCGTTGTGGGTGCCGGTGTAGCCCAGCATGCCGCGCACTTGGTTGAAGAGAACGGCGTCCTGGAGGTACTTCTCGGCCATGAACTTCACGCGTAGCGGGTCGCCGGCCATGATGACCGTGTCGGCTATATCGCCCAGCTTGGCCCCGATGTGGGGTGTCGGTGTGTTTGCCATGGCGATCAGAGCTTGTCGTTCGAGCCGAGGACGTTGACGATCTTGTGGATGTACATCTTCTTCATGCTCTCGCGGGCGGGCTTGAGGTACTGGCGCGGGTCGAAGTGGTCGGGGTGTTCGGCCAGGTGCTTGCGGATGGCGGCGGTCATGGCCAGACGGCTGTCGCTGTCGATGTTGATCTTGCAGACGGCGCTCTTGGCGGCCTTGCGCAGCTGCTCCTCGGGGATACCCACGGCGGCCTTCAGGGCGCCACCGTTGGCGTTGATGGTGTCCACCTCGTCCTGCGGCACCGAGCTTGAGCCGTGCAGCACGATGGGGAAGCCGGGCAGCTTCTTCTCGATGGCCTCAAGCACGTTGAAGGCCAGGGGAGGGGGTACGAGACGACCGGTCTGGGGGTCGACGGTACACTGCTCGGGTTTGAACTTATAGGCGCCGTGGCTGGTGCCGATCGAGATGGCCAGCGAGTCGCAGCCCGTGCGGGTGGCGAAGTCGATCACCTCTTCGGGCTTGGTGTAGTGGCTCACCTCCGAGGCAACCTCGTCCTCCACGCCGGCCAGCACGCCCAGCTCGCACTCCACCGTGACGTCGTACTTGTGGGCGTACTCCACCACCTGGCGCGAGATACGGATGTTCTCCTCGTAGGGCAGGGCCGAACCGTCGTACATCACCGAGCTGAAGCCCATGTCGATGCAGCTCTTGCAGGTCTCGAAGCTGTCGCCGTGGTCCAGGTGCAGCACGATCTGCGGGTTGGGGCAGCCGAGTTCCTTGGCGTATTCCACGGCGCCCTCGGCCATGTAGCGCAGCAGGGTGGGGTTGGCGTAGTCGCGCGCGCCCTTGCTCACCTGCAGGATCACCGGGCTCTTGGTCTCGACGGCGGCCTGGATGATGGCCTGCATCTGCTCCATATTGTTGAAGTTGAAGGCGGGGATGGCGTAGCCGCCGCTGACAGCTTTCTTGAACATCTCGCGGGTGTTCACAAGTCCTATTTTTTTGTAGTCTACCATATTGTTGTTGATTAAATTATTGTTGAATTGATTTTGCAAAAGTACTAAATGTATTTCACTTGACCAAATATTATTTTGCAAAAATGCCGAAGACGGCGGCTCCGCTGCCCGTCATCGAGGCGTAGAGGGCGCCGCGGCGGTACATCTCCTCCTTCAGCGCCGCGATGGCGGGGTGGGTGGGGAAGACCGATGTCTCGAAGTCGTTGACGATCAGCTGGCGCCATTCGCCGATGGGGCGCCGGACGGCCTCGCGCAGGTCGGGTCGAGGCTGGCCGAAGCGCGACCGGTCGATGCCGGCATAGGCCTCCTTGGTGCTCACATGCTCCCCGTCGGGGATCTCGACGACGATGCGGTAGGCGCTGAGGTCGATCGCTATGGGCGAGAGCTGGTCGCCGATGCCGGTGGCGTAGGCGGGTCGGTTCTTGACGAAGAAGGCGCAGTCGGCCCCCAGCCGGGCGGCACGGCGCTCCAGGTCGTCGTCGGTCAGGCCGAGGGTAAACATCATGTTCAGCATCCGCAGGGTGAAGGCGGCATCGCTGCTGCCGCCCCCGAGACCGGCACCGAAGGGAATGTCCTTCCGCAGCCGGATGTCCACGGCGGGGATGCCAAACTCCTCGTGCAGCAGACGCCAGGCCTTCGTGCATATGTTGTCCTCGGGCGCGTTGTCGAGGGCGATGCCGGACTGGACCATGCGCGGCGCAAGCGCCGCGTCATCCGACGGGGCGGCGGCAGTAATCTCCAGCTCGTCGCAGAGGTCGGTCACCGGTAGGAAGAGGGTCTCGAGGTCGTGGTAGCCGTCCGGCCGCTTGCCGACCACGTGCAACCCCAGGTTTATCTTACAGTTTGGATGGGTGATCATTAGCCTTAAACCTTAATCTTTAAACCTTAAACCTTACCCAACAACACCGTCATAGGCGCGTATGATGTCGGTTACGAGTCGGTGGCGTATGACGTCGCTCTGGTCGAGTTCGATGACGTCGATGCCTTTCACGTCGCGCAGCAGCTGGGTGGCCTGCAACAGGCCGCTCTGCTGGTGGCGCGGCAGGTCGACCTGGGTGAGGTCGCCGGTAATGACGAACTTGGCGTTGCGCCCCATGCGGGTGAGGAACATCTTGAGCTGGGCGCTGGTGGCGTTCTGCGCCTCGTCGAGGATCACGAAGGCGTTGTCCAGCGTGCGGCCGCGCATGAAGGCCAGCGGCGCGATCTCGATGGTGTTGTCCTCCCAGTAGGAGAGCAGCTTCTGCTGCGGTATCATGTCGCGCAGGGCGTCGTAGAGGGGCTGCAGGTAGGGGTCCAGCTTGTCGCGCAGGTCGCCCGGCAGGAAGCCCAGGTTTTCGCCCGCCTCGACGGCCGGCCGCGTCAGGATGATGCGGCGCACCTCCTTGTTCTTCAGCGCCCGCACGGCCATAGCCACGGCGGTGTATGTCTTGCCTGTGCCGGCGGGGCCGATGGCGAAGACCATGTCGTGCTCGTAGACCGACCGCACCAGTCGCTGCTGGTTGGGGGTGCGCGCCTTGATCAGCAGGCCGTTGCGGCCGTGTACCAGCACCTCGTCGCTCACCTCGGCCTCGGGGCTTCCGCCGCCGCTTTCCATGATCTGCATGATGGCGTTCTCGTTGATGCGCCCGAACTTGTTGTAGTAGGTCATCATGGCCTGCAGTTTGCCGTCGAACCACGCGATGTCGTCCTCGCTGCCGATGGCTTTCATCATCTCGCCCCGGGCCACGAGTTTCAGCTTGGGGAAGAGCATGCGCACGAAGTCGAGCAGGCGGTCGTTCTGACCCCAGAAGCGCTGATAGTCGACCTCCTCGAGCGAGAAGATCTTTTCGGTCGTTTGTTCGTTCATGGTTTTTTCTTTAGGTCACACGTGCAATGAGCGCAGCGGCCGGTCTTCGGGTCGGCGTTGGCACAGGGACGGCGGAATTCTTTCTCCTTGTGCAACAGCATCTTCAGCCCCAGTCCGCCCATCATCAGCGCCAGAGCCGCCACGGCTATAATCAGCACGGTCAGTATCGTTTTGGTCATCGTTTTTTAGCTCTATATTCGAAATGCAAAAATACATATAAAAAATGACATGGCATAAATAAAAAAGAACACTTCGGCAAAGGATGCAGGAGAAGGAGGATGCTGTCCCCTATGGGCTCTGGAAAAGTGTCAATTTTGTTGTTGCATATAGAAAAAAGCAATGGGCCTACTCGAGATGTAGCATGATCTTCATAATTGTATTTTGTTGATTTCCATGGCTACGGTGTGTGATTTTTGTGCTAATTTATTCCTCTATTCAAAAAAAGTTGTATCTTTGCACTGCAAAAACGGTCGTATGATGCGACTGGATTTGTAGTATAAAATTATATAATTATGATAATCAGGCGTGAATATTACGTTAGGGAATTGGAGAAAAAACGGTGGAACGGCAGGGTGAAGATAATCACTGGAATCCGCCGTTGTGGCAAATCATTCCTTCTTTTCACACTTTACAAAGATTTCTTGCTGTCTGAAGGTGTGCCGGAGGACTGCTTTGTGGAGATTGCCCTTGATAAAAAGGAACATCTGAAATACAGAAACCCAAACGTCTTGTACGATTATGTCCTCCAGCAGACCAGAGATAAGGAAAAACGATATTATGTGTTCATTGACGAAATACAGCTGTCGTTCAAAGTGAGGAATGAAGATGTGGATGAGGCTATGGTTCCGGAGGAAGACAGGATTCTGCTGTACACAACGGTCTATGATATTCTGAGTGATTTGATGTCTCGTCAGAATCTCGATATTTATGTCACTGGTTCAAATTCCAAGATGCTTTCGAAAGATATTGTGACCAATTTCCGGGACCGCGGCTCTGAAATAAGGGTATATCCTCTCTCTTTCAAGGAGTATTATCCCGTCTCTGGACTTGAGAAAGCGGATGCTCTTGAGGAATACTTGACCTACGGAGGAATGCCTCTTGCAGTGCTGGAAAAAGAAGAGGCGGAGAAACGAAAATACTTGAGCGGACTTCACCGGAGAGTTTATATCAAAGACATAGTGGAACGCTATAAACTAAAAGACGACGAAGTACTGGAGGCGGTGATAGACGCGCTGTCGTCCGCTGTAGGGTCTCTGACGAACCCCCATAATCTTGCAAACGCCGCAGGCTCTATCATGAAACGAAGCACATCGGATCACACTGTGAAAAACTATTTGGACTACCTGGAGGATGCGTACTTGTTTGTGCGGGCCAAGCGGTACGACGTGAAAGGGAAGAGGTATTTTGACAACACTCAAAAATATTATTCTATTGATACCGGACTGCGGAATGGAAAGTTGAATTTCCGCCAGCAGGAGAAGTCTCATCTGATGGAAAATATGATCTTCATAGAACTCCTGCGGAGAGGCTATAGCGTGGATGTGGGCGTGGTGGAAGTGACAAACACCAAAAATGACAAGAGGCAACAGTCGCAATATGAGATTGACTTCGTCGTGAATACAGGAAGGGAGAAGGTCTATATTCAATCCGCTCTGAATGTGGATACAGAGGAGAAAAAGGCACAGGAGACATTTTCTCTGAAAAACTCTGGCGATTTTTTCCGGAAGATTGTAATTACCGATGGCAACGCAAAGGCATGGACAGATGATGATGGAATAGTCTATGTGGGTGTGCTCCAATTTCTTATGGATGAATCGGCTGTAAATATTTGACAATGTATATAGATATGATACACAATTATGAAGACGCAATACACAAGGATCTCTACCAGTACCTTCTTGGTATCGGCGAGGTTGATGAGAGGATGCCGGAGTGCCCTGATGTGACGGACAAATGGCCCTCGATTGGCAATTCATATATCCCCGACGGGGCGCGCGAGTTCCGCGACTACCCCGTGGCCAGCCTCGGCTGGATGATGTATATCGGGATGGCCGTCGCCAAGCTGTGGGACGACGAGTGGAGTATCTATTCCCAGATAGAAGACCTCTACCTCTATATGCGCGACAAGCGCGGCTACGATGCCCTCGACGAATATATCCGCGAGGATGTGCTGATGCTGCGCGGCGTGGAATCGGACGGGCTGGAGCAGGTGGTTGGCGAGTGTGCCTCGCGCGTCAACGCCATGCTCATGCGCGAACAGATAGAACCTGGCACCAAGGAGGCCTTCGATGCCTACGTGGCTTGCCTGCGGCAGCTATACCTCTTCGGAATGGCCGTGCAGCTGCACCGCATGGGGTATCACATGGAACGCGTATGATTTGTATAAAATGAAAGAGCGCTGACATTTCAGCGCTCTTTTGCTCCCCCTGAAGGTACTGGAACCGTCCTTCTCCAGGGGAAGCCCTTGGTGTCAGTTTTCAATAATCCCACTATAAATTAGTGTCTTATGTATCATTTTTTGCGTTTGTTTTTCTCCGTTGGATTCGTTTTTTAATACTTGCTCGGTTACATCTCGGTTACATCTCGGTTGTAGCTTCTGACCTTTGTAAGTATCAAAACCAAGTGCAAAGATACAACTTTTTTTCATTTGGGAGATTTTTTTCTTTCTCGAACAAATCAGCGTATTTGGCCATGTTCTCCATTCCCAGAGAATCAGGCCTGCCAGCACCACCAGCAGCATTCCCCATTGTACGAGGGCATCAGCCCCATAAACTTGGAAAAACATGATGTTGGTTTTTTGTTTGTGTTATTGATTGATTGTTTGGGTTTTTCTTTCTTTGGCGAAGGCATATACCGCCCACACGGCGGTGAGTACG
>CAMNIH010000077.1 GCA_946540365.1 uncultured Bacteroidales bacterium | reverse complement strand
ATTAACTTTCTCATAACAGTCCGATCCCCTGCTTGTTTCCGTCGCCCCGACGGGGGGCAATTTTTTTAACGGCGAATGACGCGAATTACGCGAATGCTACGCAGGCCGATTTACGGCGAATTACTCGAATGCTGCCGCAGGCGTAGATTTACAGGATCTGCAGGATTTCGTGAGCGCAGCGAGCGGGAGAAATTCCGTCGCCCCGACGGGGCTCGGGTGCGGCCGTGTGGAGGGGACGTTTGGCTATTGAAATGCAGCCCCTAACGGGGCAGATCCTGTTCGGACAAGGACGGAGTGTATAACTGTACTGCGGTTAAATAATGTTAAAAATTCATCAGAGTGTGATAAACCGACATGTCTTGGCGTTTATACTTATAGTTCCCCGATGCGTTAAATAATGTTAATAATGCCCCCCCCTATGGCTAAAAACGACCAAAAAGTGAGTATTATATAACCAAAATAGAAAGGAGAACCATGAAACCACCATAGTCAGTAACCTCATGATTCCGCAATGTTGTATCATATTGTGGGAGTGCAGCAACAAAAAAAAGCAGATGCACAATAAAGATGCCGGTTGGACAGTATGTGGTTAGGCTTAAGGCAAATGGGACGGTGCTTGATGCTAAAAGATTATTTTTAAATCAATAATTAACTCAAAAAAATTATGAATATGAAAAAGAATGTCTATGGTTTCTTTCTCGTCGTTTGTCTTGTGGCGGCGGTTGTTTCATGCTCAGAAAAAGAACTGAGTGTCAGATCATCATCAGCGTTGACACCTGATAATCTTGTTGGGACATGGATGATGGTCGGAGATTGTGCATGTGCAGACAAAACGGTAGGAATATGTTTCTTCCCTGATGGACATGCCTATGTGAACAATTACGGAGAAGTGGAATACAGTGTCGTGGGTGATTCCTTGTTGTTGAAATCGATTCCGGCAGCCATTGCCTTCGACACGGCGTCAGACGGAACGATTCTGATGAGTATACATACATCTTTCAATTTCTGCGGTGAAATGGTGGAGGGTATGTTGAATTATGAGTTTGCGAAAGATACAGGGTTTGTGTGTCTTGTTGAAGACATCACTCCCCGTGACCTCGCAGGGTCGTGGACTCAGGTCAAGCAATGCGAATGTGGAGTGTTCGATACGCTTGTGTTTGATGAGGGCACAGTGAGTCAGTATGTCTGGGTCGGAGGAAACCCGTTGCCGGGCAACGGGGAAAGCATAACATACACCATAGATGAAAACACGTTGAACCTTCAGCGCGGGAATGATATTTTCAGTGTTTTGTCGCATGAATTGACATTGGCAAAATGGCCTAATGGGAAAGCGACGATGAGCATGACTGGAAATCATGATGTATGTACGAGTAACACAGTGCTCTCAACAATGTTTTATGAGAAAATATAGATAGGGCTCCTGCTCGCTGCGCTCGCGAGATTTTGTAGATCTTGAGGATTTCTGCCAGCGCCGGGCGGCGCGGAAGCCCCGTAGGGGCGACGGAAAGTAGCCGGGGGTGCAGCGCAGCGGAACCCCCGGAAAGAATGGACACCCATCTATCGAAGCCCCGTAGGGGCGACGGAAACCATCCCCTGCTTGTTTCCGTCGCCCCGACGGGGCTCGGTTGGGGTGGGTCGCACCGATACCGTGGGCTGGCGCCCACGGCTACTATCTGGCGCCCCTACGGGGCTCGGGTGCGGCCGTGTAGAGGGACGTGTTGCTATTGAAATGCAGCCCCTAACGGGGCAGATCCTGCTCGGACAGTCGTTGTATGAATACCCCGTAGGGGTTCCATTTCAATAGCAACACGCCCGTTTTTATTAGCCACCACACCAAACCCCGTCAGGGGTTCCATTTCAATACTCCTGCGGGGCATCTCTTTTTAATTTTAACGGCGAATGACGCGAATTATACGAAGCTACGCAGGTCAATTTCCGGCGAATTACTCGAATTGCCGCAGGCGAATAGAGCAGGCACTTCCCCGGGGTGGGTGGGGCGCCTTCGGGTGATCCGTCGAAGAAAAACGGCCTGTGTGGCTCAGAGAAATCCGAGCCGTTCGCTGGTAAAAAAGAGTGGCTTCCGCCGATGAAAAAGCGGCCTGAACGCGGGGGAGGAGAAAATATTTTTGGCCGTTTCGGAAATTTGTTGTAATTTCGTGCTTTGAACCGACCCGTTGAAAGTCCCCGTGGGGGATGTGCAACGAGTTGATTGCGACGTATATAGATTGTTTTGAACAAAAGTATTATATATATGAAAAATGTGAAAAAAGGTCTTCTGCTGCTGGTGGCGGCCCTGACAATGAGCATGGGGGCGCAGGCGCAGAAGAGCATTGCCCAGAAGGCTGACGACCTGTTCGACCAGAACCGCTTTGTGGAGGCTCTGGACCAGTACACGAAGGCTTACGAGAAGGTGAAGGACAACCGTGCGGAGAAGAGCCGCCTGTACTTCCAGATGGCTGAGTGCTACCGTCTGATGTACGACTACCCGCGGGCGGAGCGCATCTACAAGCGCCTGGCCGGCGACGGCTATGCCAACACGGAGCGCAAGCTGTACTTCAACCTGGCCGAGATGTGCCGTTTCGAGGAGAAGTTCGAGGAGGCGGAGGAGTTCTACACCAAGTATCTGGAGATGGAGCCTTCGGACACCTATGCCGCCAAGCGCAAGAAGTCGCTCATCTATGCCAACCAGCTGTCGCTCAACCGCACGCGCCATGAGATAGCCAAGATGGAGGCGTGGAGCAGCGACTACAACGACTGGGCGCCGCGCTTTGTGGGCGACGATACGACCAAGATGATTTTCACCACGTCGCGCTTCGGCGAGGGCGAGGGGTTGGGTGCCGACCCGTGGACCAACCAGGCTTTCTCGGATCTCTATTTCGTCTTCCAGGACCGCAACGGCCGTTGGACGAGCAACCCGGAGCCGTTCGACAAGAGCGGCAAGCTGAATACCGCCGTCAACGAGGGTGAGCCCTGCTTCTCGCCCGACGGCAATACGATCTACTTCACGCGATGCGATGTGCGAGAGAAAGAGACGCTGGGCTGCCGCATCTACAAGTCCACGCGTGCCGTGGAGCAGACCGACGGGAAGAAGAAAAAGAAGACCCCTGCCAAGAAGACGCAGCAGAAAGGCGCCAATGGCAAGAAGGACGGCAAGGATGCCGCCAAGGAGACGCCGGCCGGCGAGTGGAGCGATCCCGTGATGCTGGTGCTGGGCGACTCGGCCTACAACTACCTCTACCCGGCGGTGAGCAGCGACGGGCTGACGCTGTACTTCACCTCCGACATGCCGGGCGGCTTCGGCGAGTACGACATCTGGAAAGCCACCCGCAAGAGCACGGCCGACGACTTCGGGCGTCCGGTGAACTTGAGTTCGATCATCAACACGCCGGGCCGCGAGGTGATGCCGCTGCTGCGGACGGACTCGCTGCTCTACTTCTCGTCCGACGGACATCCCGGCGTCGGTGGCCAGGACCTCTTTGTGGCGCGCCTGCAGAGCAACGGCAAGTTCTCCTCCCCGGAGAATATGGGTGTGCCCATCAACTCGTCGTACGACGAGATGTCCATCGTGTTCTACCCCGAGGTGGCTACGGGAGCCAACCTGTTGGAGCGCGGCTACTTCTCGTCGAACCGCCCCTTCGCCGATCCTCACAACCGCCATATCGCCAACCAGAACAAGGGCAAGACGGCCCCGATCAACGACGACCTCTACTACTTCGAGCTGCCGGGCCTCAACTACTCGATCGAGGGCACGGTGCGCGACGAGAAGTCGATGCAGCTGATGCAGGACGTGCGTGTGAAGCTGGTGGGCTCGGACGGCACCGAGAAGGAGGTTCGCACCGACAAGCGGGGCCACTACAAATTCGACAGCACGGTGGTGCGCCGCGACGTGGTCTACAAGCTCTACCTCTCGAAGAAGAACTACTACAGCATCGAGGGCTCGGAGAGCACCAAGGGCTACACCACCAACAAGTACATCAAGCATGACTTCCGCATGGATCCCGTGCCGCGCACGCCGGTGATACTGCCCGAGATCCGCTTCGACCTGGCACGCACCGAGCTGAAGGGCGAGTTCATGGACTCGCTGATGGATTTGCTGATCATCATGGAGAACAATCCCGGCCTGGTGGTGGAGATCCGCGCCCACACCGACTGCCAGCCCTATGTGGGGCTGACCAACGACACCCTGTCGCAGCGCCGTGCGCAGACGGTGGTGGACTACCTGGTCAACCGTGGCATCGAACGTGACCGGCTGGTGGCCAAGGGCTATGCCGACCGAGTGCCGCGAGTGCTCGACGAGGATGTCGTCGTCAACTACAACGACCAGCGATTCATCTTCCAGAAGGGCACGGTGATGGAGTGCGACTACATAGCCACCCTCAGCGGCGACCGCCAGCAGGCGGCCCACTCGCTCAACCGCCGCATCGAGTTCCTGGTGCTCAGGGACGACTACGTCTCGCGGCGCGAGATCGAGAACATTGTCAAGCCGACGACCGACGGCAAGGTGGTCGACCTGGTGAACAACGAGCTGGAGGACCTGGACAACGTGAAGCAGCCCACCATCGTGCATGACGAGAGCACCATCCCGGTGACGATGGTCAACTCGACGCGTGGCGAGATCTCCTGCATCATCAACAACGCGCAGCAGATGCCTATGCTCATCGACGAGCGCTACCAGGAGCCCATCGCCATCGCGTGGGAGGAGGCCATGAACCTGCTCTACCAGCAGCGCATCACCAAGGAGGATTTCCCGATGCGCGACGAGAGCTTCGACCCCGAGGGCAATATCGTCGACCGCACCACGCTGGTGTTTAAGGAGATGCAGATCGGCGAGCAGCGTCGGCAGAATGTCGAGGTGGTGGTGATCAAGGGCATTGACTACAAGTTCATCATCAACCGGACGGGTCTGCGCCAGTTTGGCGAGTACGAGTTCGACAAGCAGCGCGCCAAGCTCATCTTCTTTGATGAGTAAGCTGCTGATCACCATACTGGGTCCCACGGCGACCGGCAAGACGGCCTTGGCGGCCGAGGTGGCCTGGCGGCTGGGGGGGGAGGTGATCAGTGCCGACTCGCGCCAGGTGTTCCGCGGCATGGACCTCGGCACCGGCAAGGATCTGGCCGACTACGACCTGCACGGCGTGCATGTGCCGTACCATCTGATTGATATCTGCGACCCGCGCGAGGAGTACTCCGCCTACCGTTTCCTGGGCGATTTCAAGCAAGCCTTTGAGGCCATCACGGCGAGGGACCGTCAGCCGATTCTCTGCGGCGGCACGGGCCTGTATGTCGACGCCGTGGTGCGCGGCTACCGTCTGAGCGACGCCCCGGTCGACCCGGCCTACAGGGCTTCGCTGGAGCCCTTCAGCGACGAGGCCCTTGCCGAGCGCCTGGCCTCCTACGGCCCCCTGCACAACCACACCGACACCGAGACGCGCGACCGCTTGGTGCGGGCGCTGGAGATCGTGGAATACGCGCAGCATCACCCCGAGGACTACCTGCACCTGCCCCCGATGGAGCACCGTGTCTTCGGGACGCGGCTGGAGCGGCAGCAGGTGATCGACCGCATTGAGCGGCGCCTGCGGCGCCGCCTCGACGAGGGCATGACCGCCGAGGTGCAGCGCCTGCTCGACGAGGGCGTGCCGCCCGAACGTCTGATGCGCTTCGGCCTCGAATATCGCCATGTCACCCGGTTCCTGATGCATCAATGTAGCGAGGAGGAGATGTTCCGCGACCTCTTCACCGACATACGCCGGTTCGCCAAGCGCCAGATGACCTGGTTCCGCCGCATGGAGCGCAACGGAGTGGCCATCCATTGGATCGACGCCATGCAACCGGTCGAGGCCATGGCCGACGAACTGTTGGAAACCATTTAGTTGTGTTTATTTCACCATTTATGGTGAGCCTGCAAGATACTGTTTTTTCGTATCTTTGCAAGAGGAAACAAAGAATGTATAACTATGTTACTATCTGATCTACAGACAGGTGAGAGCGGTGTGGTGGTCCGGGTGGCGGGCCACGGAGCCTTCCGCAAGCGCATTATCGAGATGGGTTTCATCAAAGGGATGGAGGTCACGGCAGTGCTCAACGCCCCGTTGAACGACCCTATTAAATATAGAATTATGAACTTCGAGGTATCGCTGCGACGCAGCGATGCCGACAAGGTGGAGATCGTCACCTCCGAGGAGGCCGAGCGCGAGATCGTCAACCACGACGACTACCGCGCCATCGATGCCGGGGAGACGACGCTGCAGCATATCGTCAACGACCGCAGCAAGACCATCAACGTGGCGCTGGTGGGCAACCCCAACTGCGGCAAGACCAGCATCTTCAACGTGGCGGCCCACGCCCACGAGCGGGTGGGCAACTACAGCGGTGTGACCGTCGACGAGAAGGTGGGTACCTTCGAGTACGGCGGCTACACGTTCAACCTGATCGACCTGCCGGGCACCTACTCGCTCAGCGCCTACTCGCCCGAGGAGCTCTACGTGCGCAAGCACATCATCGAGAAGAACCCCGACATCATCCTCAACGTGGTCGACGGCTCGAACCTCGAGCGCAACCTCTACCTCACCACCCAGCTCATCGACATGGACATCACGATGGTGATGGCGCTGAACATGTACGACGAGTTGCAGAAGAGCGGCGACCAGCTGGACATCGACCAGCTCTCGACCCTGCTCGGCATGCCCATCGTGCCCACCACGGGCCGCAACGGCAAGGGCATCGGGTCGCTGTTCGACAAGATCATCGAGGTCTTCGAAGGCCACGATGCCAAGGTGCGCCACATCCATGTCAACCACGGTCCCGAGGTGGAGTCCTGCATCAAGCGGCTACGCACCGAGCTCTACGAGCACGGTTTCTCGGATGAGCTGTCCACCCGCTTCCTGGCCATCAAGCTGCTCGAGAACGACCGCCAGCTGGAGCAGTACGCCGACGAGCACGACACCGACGGCAGTGTGCTCAAGATGCGCAACCAGATTGCCGTCGAGTACCTGGAGCGCAACAAGGTGGACATCGAGAACGCCATCACCGACGCCAAGTACGCTTTTGTGCGCGGCGCCCTGGCCGAGTGCTACGTGCGCAACAAGAAGAGCACCCTGCACCGCTTGACCGACAAGCTCGACGCCATCGTCACCCACCGCTGGCTGGGCTATCCGGTGTTCCTCATCTTCATGTTCATCACCTTCTGGTGTACGTTCGCCATCGGCCAGTACCCGATGGATTGGATCGACGCCCTCTTCGGCTGGCTGGGCGACCTGGTGCGCGACCACATGAGCCCCGGCCCCCTGCGGTCACTGCTGGCCGACGGCGTCATCGCCGGCGTCGGCTCGGTGATCGTCTTCCTGCCCAATATATTAATATTGTATCTATTTATATCATTCATGGAGGACAGCGGCTATATGGCCCGCGCGGCCTTCATCATGGACAAGCTGATGCACAAGATGGGCCTGCATGGCAAGAGTTTCATCCCCATGATCATGGGCTTCGGCTGCAACGTGCCGGCCATCATGGCCACCCGCACCATCGAGGACCGCAAGAGCCGCCTGCTCACCATGCTGGTGATCCCCATGATGAGCTGCTCGGCTCGCATACCGGTCTACGTCATCCTGGTCAGCGCCTTCTTCTCGCACTATGCCGCCGTCATCCTGACGGGGCTCTACCTGCTGGGCATGGTGATGGCGGTGCTGATGGCCAAGCTCTTCAGCCGCTTCTTCGTCAAGGGCGAGAGCCTGCCCTTCGTCATGGAGCTGCCGCCCTACCGCATGCCCACCGCCAAGGCGGTGCTGCGCCACACCTGGGAGAAGGGCAAGGAATACCTCAAGAAGATGGGTACCATCATCCTCGGCGCCTCCATCATCGTGTGGGCGCTGAGCTACTACCCGCAGAACGAGGACCGCATCGCCCAGGCTGAGAACAGCTACATGGCCCAGATCGGCAAGGCCATCGAGCCCGCCATGCGCCCCTGCGGCTTCGACTGGCGCCAGAGCGTGTCGCTGCTGGCCGGCGTGGGCGCCAAGGAGGTGGTGGCC
>CAMNIH010000076.1 GCA_946540365.1 uncultured Bacteroidales bacterium | reverse complement strand
CTTCAGCTACGACGCCAACCTGTCGCAACTGGCCGAGGCCAGCCATACCCTCGGCGCCTTCGAACTGGGCGTACTCTACATGTTCGGCAAGAAAGACAAATCCAAACGCGCACTGCCATGTCCAATCATATAACCACCATACTCCTTGCACTGCTGATGCTCGCCGTGCCTGCCAGGGCACAATACAAGGTGGAGCACCTCGGTCCCCGCATCAACACCGCCGGCAGCGAGACCGCCGCCCTGCAGGTGGGCGACACGGTGCTGGCCTTCGCCTCGATGGCGCCCAACACCGGCGGAGGCCTGTTCGGCATGAAGCACCAGGTGACCCGCCTCTATCAGGCGCGCATCACCAAGAGCGGCAAGCTGTCGCGTCCCAAGGAGGACCGCTGGGGATTCAGCACCAGCAAGGACCACACGGGCAATGTGGCCCTCGACCCGCAGAGCCGCGACGCCTACTTCACCCGGGGCGACGTGGAGACGCTGCGCTGCGACATCTGGTGGGCGCCGGCCAAGAAGCGGCGCGGCTGGGAGAAGGCCCGCCGGCTGGACGGCCCGGTGAACGACAAGCAACACACCGCCACCCACCCCGCCGTGGGGCGGCTGGCCGACGGCACGGCGATCCTCTACTTCGTCAGCGACCGTCCGGGCGGCATGGGCGGCATGGACATCTGGTACGCGCTCGTCAGCGACGGCGTGGCCTCGGAGCCCGTCAACCTCGGGCCGCAGGTCAACTCGGCCAGCGACGAGATGACCCCCTTCTACGACCAACGGAACGGGGTGCTCTACTTCAGCTCCGACCGCGCGGGCGGACAGGGGGGCTTCGACATCTACTGCGCCGCCGGCCAGCGCAACAGCTGGCAGGCCGCCGAGCCGGTCTGCCACTGCCTCAACAGCGAGCAGAACGACCTCTACTTCACCGTCAGCGCCCACGACTCGGCCACCGGCATCCCCACGGCGGGCTACCTCAGTTCGAACCGCAAGGACAGCTACTTCCTCAGCGACTCGATGTGCTGCAACGACATCTACCGCTGGAGCATCGACACCGCCGCCCTGCTGGCCATGCAGCAACCGCCGGACACCGCCGTCGCCGCCCCCGAGCCGCCACAGCCGCGCGTGTTCCGGTTCTTCCCGCTCTACCTCTACTTCCACAACGACGACCCCGACCCGCGCAGCACCGACGCCGGCACGGTGGCCGACTACGCCGACTGCCAGCTGCGCTTCGCCCTGATGCGCAGCCAGTACATGGCCCGTCAGCGCTCGGCGGCCGACTCGGCGGCCATGCAGCTCTTCTTCGACTCGTGCGTGGTGGGCAACTTCGACAAGGTGAACGAGCTGCTCGACTACGTGGACGCCGCCCTGCAGGACGGCAAGCAGGCGGTGCTGACAGTGGCGGGCTACGCCTCGCCGGTCTACCTCGACGACTACAACCACACCCTCTCGCAGCGGCGCATTGTCTCCTTTATAAATATGATACGCGCGTGGAAGCACGGCCGCCTGGCCGCCGCCCTGGCCGACGGACGCCTGCGCATCGAGCAGGAGCCCATGGGGGTCGACGAGCTGTCGGCCTACAACCCGCACCTCTCCGACGCCGTCTACAGCGTCGAAGCCGCCCGCTCGCGCCGCATCGAGGTGCGCTCGTGCAAGATTTTCTGATATTTCTCTGTAAGATTCAGGGGCCTTTTGCGTCATTATGATGAAGCGACAAGAAACAATGATGACACAAAAGGCCTTCCTCGACACGCTAATGCCCTTGCAACCAGCCCTGCAGCTGGTGGCCGAGCGGCTGCTGCACTCCGAGGCCGACGCCGAGGACACGGTGCAGGAGGTGGTCGTCGAGCTGTGGGAAAAGCGCGACAAGCTGCAGCAGGTGCTGAGCCTCGAGGCATACGCCATGCAGACCGTCAAACACCGCTGCATCTCGCTGCTGCGCAAACACCGGGAGGTGGCGGTCGACGACCTGCGGCTGCTCGAAGGCATCAGCGACGAGGAGGCCGTCGCCGAGAGCGCCCGCCTCGAGGAGCAGTCGGCCCAGCTGGACCGCATGATGGAGCGCCTGCCCGAGCGGCAACGGATGGCGGTGCGGATGAAATACATCGACCGCCTGAGCCACGAGGAGATGCAGCGCCGCCTGCAGATGAGCAGCGAGAACGTCTACACCACCCTGTCGCGCGCCGTGAGCGCACTGAAAACAATGCTAAAGAAATGAACAACATGGAAGATAAAGAACTGCAAGAACTGTTTGCCGCCAAGCGGACCACCGAGGCCAACCGGCGCCGACAGGAGGAGCTGCGCCGCCTGATCGAGGCGCAGGAGGCTCCACGCACGCGGAGGCTCTGGCCCGTATGGAGCGGTGCGGCGGCCGCCGCCGTGGCGCTTCTGCTGCTGGCGCGCCCCCTGATGCAGCCTACCGCCGAAGGCACCGCCCCCACCTTAGTGGCCCAGACCGAGGTGCCCGCCCCCAGCGAGAGTCCCACGCCAACAGAAGAGCCAATAAGCCCGATCGATCCTATAAGACCTATAAGTCCTATAAGCCCTATAGGCCCTATAAGCCCCACAAGTCCTACCAACACCGACACCGCCCCCACTCCCCTGCCGGAACCGGAGGCCGGCCCCGTCATCGAGGAAATGGCCGCGCCGGTCGAAGCCGAGCAGCAGACCGTGGCCCCCGAGCGCCGCGTCATGCGGCGCCAGAGCACCCTGCTGGCCTGCACCGAGGGCTGCAAGGCGCCCGAGGGCAACGACGAGACCAAGCCGGGCAACGTGCAGGTCAACCTCTTCAGCAACGACCAGTTTGCCGACGCCACCATCCACACCTTCGTAATCAGCAAATAAGAACACCGATATGAGAACCTTCGTCTTCATCACCCTCCTTGCCCTGACCGCCTTCGCCGCCCAGGGACAGAACGACTACGAAATCGAGCAGCGCATCGACGGCCGCATCGAGAAGATGCAGATCAACCGCGGCTGGCAGGTCAACCTGGTACACGACACGGTGAACGCCATCGTCATCCACACCCCCTGCGAGTACTACTTCGCCGAGGGCAACGAGCCCAACGTCTGCCGCCTGATGCCTGACGGCACCCTGGCCGTGTGGCAGAACCGCACCATGCCGCAGGGCACGCGTCTCGACATCCACTACCGCGAGCCCTTCGAGCAGCTCTACCTGCACCCCGAAGCCACCGTCAGCAGCGACCGCCTGCTCATCCGCGACACCAACCTCAGCAACCGCTACGGCGACATCGACGTCAAGCGTGGCGCCACCCTGCGCGTGCGCAGCCTCCGCTGCAACGGGTTCCTCAGCATCGCGGCCGACACCGCCGCCACCGTGCGCATCGACACCGTCCATGCCGGCCACCTGATGCTCTGGAGCTGGCAGGAGGCCACCCTGACGCTGGACAGCATCGACGCCCGCGAGGTGGACTACCGCCGCGACCCGCTGGCCAAAGGCACCCTCTGGACCAGCAACCCCGCCCGCAACATCAAGGTCAGCACCCGCAACCGCTGGTTCATGAAGGGGCTGAAACAGCTGGACAACACCATCGGCATTGCCTTCAACGCCCCCTTCGAACAGCGCTACAACAACCCCTACGCTTCCAACTTCGACATTGCCGTGATGGTCGGCCTGAAGACCAACGTCATCCCCATGAACCAACGCCTGGGCCTCTCGCTCGGCATCGACTTCGGCCTCCCCTTCATCGGGCTGCAGAACAACGTCACCCGCACGGGACGCATCCTGACACTCGACACCGTGAGCCCCGGCGTGAACCGGCAGCACTCGTTGATGTACTTATACCTCGGGCTGCCCGTGAAGCTGCACTACATCCCTCGCGGCAACTACTTCGCCGACCTTCACTTCGGGCTGGAGCCCCGCTGGAACTTCTTCCAACGCTACTACCACAGCCTGTTCACGGGCGACCGCATCCAAGCCAACAACGCCAACAACAGCGGCCTCGGGGAGAGTCTCAACGTCTACAACCCGTTGCAGGTGAGGGCCGAACTGGGTTTCAGCATCAACCCCTTCAGCAACATCGAATTCAACTTCTATTTCGACCTGCTGCCCACCTACCGCCGCGAGACGGGCATGGGCAAGGTGCATGCCTTCGGCTTCCAGATACGCTTCTGATTGGACAAACACTACGAAAGGCAGGAGGGCCGCCCCGATGGGGGCGGCCCTCCTGCCTTTCGTAGTGCGTTTGGTCAGCCCTGGAAGTGAGCCTTCAGGGCGTCGAGTTTCTTCTGCTTGCGGCGGTCCCAGATCTGGGTGATGAGCTTCTTGGTCGAGAGCGGGAAGTCGCTCTTCATCATCCAGTCGTAGTAGGAGGGTTCCTGCTCGAAGACACGCTCCACGGACTCGCCCTTGTGCTTGCCGAAGTTGAACACCTCGCGGTGCTGGGCATCGTAGCCGATATGGCCCACGAGGTCGGCCCACTGGCTGTTGCAGGTGAAGCGGCTCAGAGCGGCGATGTCGTTCACCACGGGCTGGCTCACCTTGCCGGAGCGGTCCTTGTAGTCCACGCCCTGGTAGCGGTCGAGCTGCGCCTTCAGCACCTCGTAGGTGGCGATGGTGTCGGCGGCGGCGCTGTGGGCGTTCTCCAGATCCTTCTGGCAGTAGAACTTGTAGGCAGCCACCAGCGTGCGCTGCTCCATCTGGTGGAAGATGTTCTGCACGTCGACCAGTCGGCGCTTCGAGAGGTCGAAGTCGATCCCCACACGGAGGAACTCCTCGACGAGCAGGGGCACGTCGAACTTGTTGCTGTTGTAGCCCGCCAGGTCGGCGTCGCCGATATACTCGAGCAGGCTCGGCGCCAGCTCGCGGAAAGTGGGCTTGTCGGCCACGTCGGCATCGGTGATGCCATGCACGGCGGTGGTCGCCTCGGGGATGTGGATCGTGTTGCCGTTCAGATCGGCCGGACGGACACGCTCCACACGGGTATCCGTGGTGCCATCGGGCATTACCTTGTGCAGGCAAATCTCCACGATATGGTCATGACCCACCTGCACTCCGGTGGTTTCGAGATCGAAAAAGACGATGGGTTTGGTTAGATTCAGTTCCATTTATTGACGGTTTGACGTAAGTCTACAAGATGATTCAACAGACCCTCGGCCAGGTCGAGGCGCAACATGTTGGCCCCATCGCTCTTGGCATGGGCGGGGTCGGGATGGGTTTCCATGAAGATACCGTCGGCCCCGACGGCGATGGCCGCACGGCCGATGGTCTCTATCATGTCGGGCCGGCCGCCGGTGACGCCGCTGCTCTGATTGGGTTGCTGGAGCGAATGGGTGATGTCCACCACCACCGGCACACCGTTACGCTGCATGGTGGGTACCCCCCTGAAGTCGACCACCAGGTCCTGGTAGCCGAAGGTGGTGCCGCGTTCGGTGAGCATAAAGTCCTTGCAGCCGAAGGCGCGCATCTTGGCGGACACCTGCTCCATCGCCTCGGGCGAGAGGAACTGCCCCTTCTTGATGTTGACGACACGGCCGGTGGCGGCAGCGGCCTGCAGCAGGTCGGTCTGCCGGCAGAGAAAGGCTGGGATCTGCAGCACATCGGCATAGTCGGCCGCCATGGCGGCTTCGTCGGCGGTGTGGATGTCGGTCACCACCGGCACACCGTAGCGCTCGCCCACTTCGCGCAGGATGCGCAAGGCCTCACGGTCGCCGATGCCGCAGAACGAGGTGACACTCGAGCGGTTAGCCTTGCGATAGCTGGACTTGAAAGCAAAAGGGATGAGCAACCGTTCGCTGATGGCGGACAGTTGCTCACATACGACAAACGGATTCTCGTGATCCTCGACAACACAAGGGCCGGCAATCAAAAGGAAGTTGCCGCTCGCCTGGTGTTTCAGTTTGGAAAGATTCGGTAGCATCAATAATTTAGTAAGACATCTCTTCGTTGGCATAGGGATCGGCATCACCATCTTCGTCGTGCATCTGTCGGCGCTGCTCGGCGTTGCGTTGCAGACTGATGATGAGAGCTCCCAACATACGGGTGAGCTCCATCAAATACTCGCGCGACTGGTCGTACTGACCGTCACCGAACATGCCCAACTTGTGGGCCATCTCGCTATAGACCACACACTCGCGGATCGCGGTCTTGGCGATTTTCAGATAGTGGTCGAACTGCGATTTGCTGCGGCTCGATCCCTCGGCGATGTTCAATGCAATGTCGTAGGCCGAACGACTGAAAGCCTGGAGCAGAACCCTCTCGGCATCGTTGCGGGGAGCGCTGACCTGCTGCATCACCCACGAGGCGTAATCGACAGCTTTACCATACACGCGTAAGTCCTCAAAGCGAAAGAAACTTACCACCTTTTCTTCTTGTTGTTCCATTTTTGTTTGATTTTTTTTTCTTTCTCAATCTCTATTATGCGGATGCCTAGAAGGAGGTGAGTGGTAATTGATTTCGTAGTAGGGTGTAGAGGGAGGTCGGCTATCGGCGCGATAATGTCAACGGAAATATTATATTATTTCTGCAAAATACTTCATAAATTGGGTACGCATGGCCACCGAGGCCTTGTCGGCCGGCATGACGGCCAGTTTGCCACGGAAGGCGGCGATGTTCTCGTAGCCTTTGCGCTGCATCCAGCCGCGGAGACCGTCGTTAAGCTCGCGCAGGGTGTCGATGCCGTTCTTGTAGAGGCAGCTGACCACCTGCACCGTCGTGGCGCCGGCCAGGAGCATCTTCACCACGTCGTCGGCCGTATAGACGCCCGTCGAGGCACTGACGTCGCAACGCATCTTCTTGCTCAGCAGGGCTACCCAACGCAACGTGTTGTACATCTCTTCATGGGTGGAGAGGTAGGAGGCGTTCCGGAGCGTCTCGCTCTCGATGTCGATATCCACCTGCACATTCTTGTTGAACATCGTCACGCCCTGGATGCCCATCCAGCTGAGCTGCTGCATCTGCTTGGCCATGTCGGTGAAGTAGGTGCCCACCTTGATGCTGATCGGGATGGTGATGGACTTGCGCAGCGTGTTGATGATCTGGCTGAACGTCCGCTCCACATCGTCGGCCGAGAGGGTCGTTTCGTAGGGAAGGATGGCCATATTGAGTTCCAGAGCGTCGCATCCGGCCTCCTGGAACTTCTGGGCATAGGTGAGCCAGTTCTCGTAGGAGAAGCAGTTGATGGAGCCAATCACGGGAATCGTCAGGCTCCGCTTGGCTTCGCGAATCATGGAGAAGTGCTTCTCGAGCGAGTCGTCGGCCACATGCTGTGCAATATACTCGTAGCTGTCGCCGTAGTTGTCGGTCGGGGCCACCATGTGTGTGTTGCGTTTGATATCGTGTATAATCTGCTCCTCGAACACCGACTTGATCACGACAGCACCGGCACCGGCCTTTTCCATCTGCACCATTTTGGCCACATCGGAAGTCAGACCACAGCTGCCGACCACTATCGGACTCTTCAGCTCGAGACCCAAATATTTGGTTTCTGTATTCATAATTTGCTCTTTTTTCTTGATCAAATATTATTTGCAAAATTATGTAAAATATATTTACGAAAAAAATTTTTCTTATCCATTTTGTTATTTTTTTTCACAATACACTGACTTCCAATCATAAAAAAATTTGTTAAAATCACTAAAAACACCACCTGTTAATCACTTTTTTCTTTTTTAATGATGCAATTAACAAAAAAGTTGTATCTTTGCACGCGATTTTTTGAGCAATTGAAACAACAAGAAATTAACGATAATGGAAAAGCAACTTGAAGAAAAGAACACCGAGATGGGCAACATCATCACCCGCTCGGAGGAGTTTATCCAGAAGAACCAAAAGACCCTTATCATCATCGTAGCTGCCATTCTGGTGGTTGTGCTGGCCATCTTCGGTCTGCGCAAATGGTACTTCCAGCCGCGCGAGAACCGCGCCGCCGAGGAAATGTTTGCCGCCGAGCAGTGGTTCGCCCAGGGCGACTTCGAGAAGGCCCTCAACGGCGACGACACCTTCCGCGGCTTCCTCAGCGTGGCCGACAGCTACAGCGGCACCAAGGCCGGCAACCTGGCCCGCTACTATGCCGGTGCTTCCTACCTGCACATGGGCAACTTCGACGAGGCCATCCACTGGCTCAAGAAGTACAAAGGCCACGACACCTTCACCCGTCCGCTGGCCGAGATGATGCTCGCCGACGCCTATATGGAGAAG
>CAMNIH010000075.1 GCA_946540365.1 uncultured Bacteroidales bacterium | reverse complement strand
CATTGCTCCATTACGCCGCCCTGCACTATGATGGCATCGGTTGTGCTTCTGGCCGAATGCTCATACTCGAATTGGGTGAACCGGAAGAGCGAGGTGTTGGTACTCTCGAACCATCCTTTGGGGATCATGATACCGAAGTTGTACGAGCCCGTGCCGCCGGTGGTTTTCTGAGCCATACCGAGACCGGGGATATTGATGAAGTCGGCCCTCACGGGGTGGGTCTCGGTACGACCATCGAAGCGTAGGATATAGGAGTAGTCTGGCTCGTTGTCGCCATCAAGGTCGATAGAGGTAACCGTATAGGGCTTGGCTTTACTTGCTTCCATTTTGTTGGTCGCGAAATAATGATGATAGTTGCCCACAAGCACTACAGCATAGTCATAAACGGATTGATTATTTGGATCCCCTACAACGCCCACAAAAAGTCCTGTACTATTCGAGTTAGAGATAGCATTGCCCATAGAGGTGTATACCACTTGGTTATCTCCTGCAATGGAATAACTGTTGCCATTGGTGTATTTCTGTCCGCCACCGACGTTGGCTACATTGTATCCAGTCTCCATAGCCGTATTATACACCTTGTCGGCGTTTTGGTCGGCCAGATAGACGCATTTGGCCCAATAGGGCTCGATGGTGATGGCGGTAACGCCTTCAGGCACATCCCAGTAGGCACCCTGGTTGAAGATGCGGTTGGCTCCTCCTTCGCCATAAAGATCCTTAGCCCAGTGTTCACGGTCGGCAAAATTATAACCACCAAACTCATCGGCTGCGGTAAAAGTACCCTTCGTGCCGTCGGTGATTTTTACAATCTTCCAGCCCGTCACCACGCGGTTGCCCGTGTAGTTTTTGGTACCCACGTCGTTATAGTAAGGTAGCTGCACCTTGTAGTAGTTGAAGTTATAATGGTCAGGATCCTTGTCGGTGATGTTAAGGGTAAGTTGTGAAGTGGTGATTTTAGCTTCGTTTTCCCCGGTGCCGGGGTGGGTATACACAGCACCGTCGCCCATCTGTATGTTCACCGTAAGCGTACCCAGCTTGCCACCTTGGTTGCGGGGCTTGCCAGTGGTGGCGTGCTCGGCGTCGATATTCACCACCGAGGGGTATTTGCCTTGCTGCATCAGCACAGGATAGGGATGATTGCTGCCAATACTGTCGGGCAACAGCACCCATTTCATCATCGCGTCGCCACTATAGGTGCCAGTGGCCCACCAGCCTGCCAGTTTGCGTTGGCCGTTGAGGAGGTGGCGGTAGAATTCGAAACGCTGCAGGAAACGGTCCTCGGCGCCCAGGGCGCAGTTGTAGGTGATGCCCGTGGGGCTCACGTAGGGAGCTTCAAGGCGGAAATAGTTGAAGTTGCTCACGCCGCTGGTGGTGTTGGTACCCGCGTTGCTGATAATTGTACCACCATAAACGGGAGATTTGGTAGAGCCGCCTGTGATGTCGCCATAGAACATACAGGCGAAGACCATCGTCATTTGTTTGCCATTGGCGGCGGTGGTGGTGCCGTTGTTGTTGCCCACGATGCCGCCGACGTTGGAGCCGCCGGTGATGGTGGCGTAGGAGTAGCAGTTGACCACACGGGCGGTGCCGTCCAGGAAGCCTACAAGTCCACCTACATTGTCTGTGCCGCCCACCGAACCGCCGAGGATGCCGACGTTGTAGATGCGCGCCGCGCCGTTGGCGGTGCAGGCGATGGCACCCGTGTTGCCAGTGTGCTCGCTAATGGTGACACTCTCAATCACTATGTTTTTCACTGTGCCAGTGAGGGTGGTGAAGAGGGGAACGCTGAGGTTTGTGATGCGGTAGGGCATGTGGGTTGTGGGGTCGATGGCAGCCTCGAGGGTGCCGCCGAAGGAGGCAATGGTGGTGAGGGTGGAGACGTCGATGTCGCCAGTGATGATAAAGGCGGCGGTGCTGCCGTCGATGGCGGCAAGACCCGACACATCAGTGATGTGGGTCTGGGCCGCCGACCCCCAGGCGGCGAGCAGGGCGGCGACGAGCGCGACCGTGCGCAGCAGCGCGCGGCGGGGGGTGTTGGCTGTCATGATATGTTGTGGATGGGCTCTGTTCATTGTTTCTGTACGCGTGCCACGATGGGGTGGTGTGGTGTAATTCGTTGAATTGTAATAATATATATTATATTGCCATTTATATAATTAAGTGGCAAATATACATAAAATATGTGAAGGTGGCATAAAAAATAATGTTAAAAAATCTTCCGCCGTCCCGACGGCCGTCTGTACTCCTCCGGCACCCCCTTGGCGCAGGGTCAGGTCTACCTTTTCTTCAGTCGTTCTTCAGTCGTTCTTCAGTCGTTCTTCAGTGATCACTGAAGAACGACTGAAGAACGACTGAAGAACGACTGAAGAAAAGGTAGAGTCATCCCCTTGTTGGGTAGGGGTGCGGACAATCATATTTTGTTCATAATGAAATAATGTGTATCTTTGCAACAGGAAAACAAGACTATAGATATGCGCTACGAAGTTGATTTCTTGGTTGTTGGCTCGGGTATTGCGGGCCTGAGTTTCGCACTGAAAGTGGCCGAGCACGGCCGTGTGTGCATACTCACCAAAGGCGATGCCGCCGAGGGCAGCACGCGCTATGCCCAGGGGGGCATTGCGGCGGTGATGTACGATTCGGACTCGTTCGACAAGCACATCCACGACACGCTGGTGGCCGGCGACGGCATCTGCGACCGCGAGGTGGTGGAGATGACCATCCGCGAGGCGCCGGACCGCATCCGCGAGCTGGTGCAGTACGGCGTCGAGTTCGACCGTGTGCCGAATGAAAAAAGCCCGGCGGGAGCACCCGCCAAGTTCGACCTGCACCGCGAGGGCGGCCACTCGGAGTTCCGCATCCTGCACCACAAGGACAACACCGGCGAGGAGATCGAGCGCGGCCTGCTCGAGGCTGTGCGCCGCCATCCCAACATCGAGCTCAAGGAGCGCCAGTTCGCCATCGACATCATCACGCAGCACCATCTGGGCCAGCGCGTGACGAAGCACACGCCCGGCATCGAGTGCTACGGCGTCTACGCCCTCGACTGCGACACCAACCGCATCGACACCTACCTGGCCCGCGTCACCCTGCTGGCCACGGGCGGCATGGGCAACGTCTACTCCACGACCACCACGCCGGTCATCTCGACGGGCGACGGCGTGGCCATGGTGCATCGCGCCCGCGGCGTGCTGTGCGACCTGGAATTCATGCAGTTCCATCCCACCAGCCTCTACAATCCGGCCGAGAAGCCGGCCTTCCTCATCACCGAGGCCATGCGCGGCGCCGGCGCCGTGCTCAAGGATCGCGAGGGCAAGGAGTTCATGCAGAAGTACGACGAGCGCCTCTCGCTGGCGCCGCGCGACATCGTGGCCCGCGCCATCGACAACGAGATGAAACTCAGCGGCAAGGATTACCTCTACCTCGACGCCCGCGGCATCGGCAAGAAGCACCTCATCGAGGGCTTCCCCACGATCTACGCAAAGTGCCTCTCGATCGGCATCGACATCACGCGCGACATGATCCCCATCCGGCCGGCGGCGCACTACCAGTGCGGCGGCATCAAGGTGGACCGCAACGGGCGGTCGTCGATCCTCCACCTCTACGCCGCAGGCGAATGCTCGTGTACGGGTCTCCACGGCGGCAACCGCCTGGCTTCCAACTCGCTGCTCGAGGCGGTGGTCTACGCCCACAACGCGGCCCAGGCCGCTATCGCCGAAGTGAATGCGCTAACCGAAAACGCCGACGGAAACCGAAATCGGATTACTTCGGATAATTCGGTTAGAGACAGGATCCCCGACTGGAACGCCGAGGGCATGGTGCTGAACGAGGAGATGGTGCTCATCACGCAGACCAAGAAGGAGCTGCAGGAGATCATGTGGAACTACGTCGGCATCGTGCGCAGCGACCTGCGCCTGCAGCGCGCCTTCGACCGCCTGAACCTCATCTTCCGCGAGACCGAGGAGCTCTACAACCGCTCCGTCCTTATCGAGCCCCTCTGCGAGCTGCGCAACCTCATTGCCTGCTCCTACCTGATTATCAAGATGGCCCGCGCCCGCCGCCAGAACGTCGGCCTCCACTATTCGCTCGACCTGGTAGAGAAGTAGGCGGGTGTAATTTGTTTTGACGAATGAAATAAAGTGTATAATGGTTAACACGATGAAACAGAAGATTGTCTTTTTCGTTGTTTTCTTGTTTGCAACAGGGTTGAATGCACAGGTGTTCGATAAGGTTGACGTTGTTCAGGGAGAGAGTAGCCGTAAGAATATTATCAGGATGGTGCGTCCTGATGTCGCGCTGCTCTACACCGAGGGCGGCCCGTCGGGGCATCGGTTCATGATGGTTCGCAGCGGCACAATGACGATGTTGACAATTAATATTCCGTCATCAATATATGTGCTTGATCTGGAAGTGCGCCACGATACGGCTTATTTCTGTGGTTACACATTTGATACGGTAGGGCAAGTGGGTATGGTGGGGATGTTTGATATCTACAGTGTGCTCAGTAATACGTCGGCCATCAACTATCAAACGCTTGATATGGTGGGGACAGATATTTTCCGGATTACGCAAGCTGAACGATTGGCATTGTATGATAGTGCCGGGCAGGTGTACATGTGTATGACCGGCACCTTCGGCAGTGTGAATGGTAGTGGAGGATATGTATATATGGCCTCGACAATGATTACCGCACGTTTTGACGATAGTGCGGTGCCGGCGATGTGGAACGCGTGGGCGTTCTACAATAAAGAACAGATATTGACATTCACCGATGTGGCTACGGCCGATCATTCTGTGATGGTTACCGCGGTGGGGACAGACAATTACATGTACCTGTATCCTTGCCGTCAGATGGTGCCGTTCTTTATGCATCCTATGGCACTGAGTTACGGTTTTCTTGGCAATATTGTAAAGAGGTATCGCCGTGTACACGATGCTCAGGTTCTCGTGACTGCTGCAGTAGATGATCAGTATGTCGTTGCTTCGCTGGCAGAAGACAGTGCTCAGTTGGAGACCTTTACGGTGAATGCATGGCCATCATTCTCTGCGTCGGGGTCGTACAGCACACATCCTTCGGTAACATCTTCCTATGTCACTGACTTATGGCGACTGCGTGATTTGCGTCGTCATCAGCAGAACGGTAGTGCTTTTTTACTGGCAGACATAACACCTGGTGACACGATGGGGTTCGATACGTGGGGATGCAGAATTAATTATGTAGATGCAAAACCTTTGGAAATGTGGAACGTGCTTCCCGGGAAGCAATGGTCGTTCGATGTGCCGATGGATCCATATCATGTGGTGATGTCGGGCAATTCTTTGTCTAATGAATTGATTGTGGGTGGAGCACCGTTGGGAGGGTGCAGTTTGAGGGTACACGTCGGTTCAAGTAAAAAAGAAGGTTTTTGCTATCCTCAGAACCGGGATATAAATTCGTCGTACGGACGGGATATAAACAATCCAATAAGCTATACTATCGGACACGAGGACCGCGAAACAATATGTCAGTAATTAAGTAACAGGAGGTGTATTATGAAAAGGTATCTTTTGTCTGTGGTTGTGATGGTGTTGCTGTTTGCCAACAGTAAGCCGGCTGCATGGGGGCAGTATTCGGATTTGTACTATCATCGCATCGGCGACACCATAGTCGACGATGCCCCAATCTACCGCCACAACTGGTGGGGATTTTTAGGGTCGCTCAGTACGCACGAAACGTACAATGTGTATTACTCGTACAGTTTCGTGAAGCAACTGTCGTATTACTACACGCCTGACACGTTGAAGGTGATAGGCTTGGCCTTTATGAAGCCCTATCAGCAGCCGGTGTATAGCAATAATATCTGGCCCTACGACGACAGTACGTTATATCAGGAGTACCTTTTGCTGTACGATGCTGGCCCTGACTCGGTGAGATTGCTGACAGAGACGCCGTGGAATGTCAGACAGACAGATCCGCGCTACCTCTCCCTTAAGGGCAACGGCCGCGGGGAGGTTGTCGGGATGGGACAGGACAGCTGCTGCATGAGTCTCCCGTGGCGGAATACATATCGCGTGTATGAATACTATTTTGACACCGCTTTTTATGTGACCGATTCGTTCTATGTAGGTATGACGAATAATGGTTCGGAATGGAATTACATACCTTATTCCGGCGATCCGCAAGAGTCGGTGTATAGAGCGATAGGAACCAAGTTGAAATATCGTTTTGCGGGCAATGTGGGTGCTGGCAGCATCACATGTAATGGTCTGCCGGGCGAGTGCGAGTTTCATTGGCCGGGGATGAGGCAGTTGAGGTGGGCAGACAGTTTGGAGTACTACAATCTGACTGGGGTGCCAATGGTGTTTCCCATTGTGCAGATTGACACAACGGTGCCGCCTCCCGACTACTGTCCCGAAGTGACGAACATACAGGTGGAAGATTTGGGCAACGGCAGTGTGATGATAACGTGGGAAGACTGTCCCAACTATATCAATGTCGAAGTGTCGATCGGACGCTCGGGTCAGGCAATGTCGCAGTGGTCAACGCGTATGGTTGATGATAATTATATGGTACTGAATGATTTGGAGGCAGATGTAATTTACTGTGTCCGTATGCGCGCGTGGTGTGACAAAGAAAAGATGACCGAGTGGAGTCGTATTATTACCTTCCAAAGTACAGGGGTGCAAGGACCGGAGGGGGTGCCCTCGCCAAACACGATGTCGGCGCATGTCCATGTCAGTCCCAATCCAACAAGCGACAGGACAACGGTCAGCAGCGATTATGTAATAACTCATGTCGAGGTGCTGGATGCCTATGGTAAAACTGTCATTTCCAGCAAGGTGTGGAGCCGTTCTTTTACCTTCAGTACCCAACAGATGACTGCGGGCCATTATATTGTTTTAGTTACCACATCGGCGGGACGGGTAGGTAAGGTGTTGGAGGTGTTCTGAGGCGACAATTAGGGCCAATTTGATGAAAAAAAACAGTTAGGGTGTTTTTTTAAATTTATTTTGTGTAATTAAATTTAAGTTGTATATTTGCCGGACTGAATAAAAATAATTAATTCATCTAAAGTATTCAATATTATGAAAGTAAACGAAATTATGGCCAACCTGGAGGCCAAACATCCGGGCGAAAACGAGTACTTGCAGGCTGTCCGTGAGGTCCTGGAGACCATCGAGGAAGAGTACAACAAACACCCCGAGTTCGAGGCTGCCAAGATCGTCGAGCGCATTGTGGAGCCCGATCGTATCTTCAAGTTCCGCGTGGTGTGGGTCGACGATAAGGGTCAGACCCAGGTGAACCTCGGCTACCGCGTGCAGTTCAACGCCGCCCTCGGTGCCTACAAGGGCGGTCTCCGCTTCCACCCGAAGGTGAACGAGAGCATGCTGAAGTTCCTCGGTTTCGAGCAGATCTTCAAGAACAGCCTGACCAACCTGCCTCTCGGCGGTGGTAAGGGTGGTGCCGACTTCGACCCGACCGGAAAGAGCGACGCTGAGATCATGCGCTTCTGCCAGGCCTTCGTGTACGAGCTCTGGCGCAACATCGGTCCCGACCAGGACAGCCCTGCCGGCGACGTGGGTGTTGGCGGCCGCGAGATTGGCTACATGTACGGTATGTACAAGAAACTGGCCCGCGAGCATTCGACCGGCGCTCTGACCGGTAAGAGCTACGGCTGGGGTGGTAGCCTGATGCGTCCCGAGGCCACTGGTTTCGGCGCTGTCTACTATGTGAAGCACATGGTCGAGGAGAAGGGTGACACCCTGCAGGGCAAGAAGATCGCCCTCTCCGGCTTCGGCAATGTGGCTTGGGGTGCTGCCCAGAAGGCTTGCGAGTTCGGTGCCAAGGTGGTCGCCATCAGCGGTCCCGACGGTGTCTGCGAGCTGCCCGACGGTATCAACAAGGAGATGATCGACTATATGCTCGAGATGCGCGCCAGCAACCGCAACCGCGTCCAGGATATGGCCGACAAGTTCCCCGGCAAGGCCAAATTCACTGCCGGCAAGAAGGCTTGGACCGTGAAGTGCGACATCGCTATGCCTTGCGCCTTCCAGAACGAGCTCGCCGAGGAGGATGCCAAGATGCTGCTCGCCAATGGCGTGAAGTATGTGGCTGAGGTCTCCAACATGGGCTGCCAGCCCGGCGCCATCGCCGCCATCCAGGCTGCCGGCGTGCCCTTCGGCCCCGGTAAGGCTGTCAACGCCGGTGGTGTTGCCACCAGCGGTC
>CAMNIH010000074.1 GCA_946540365.1 uncultured Bacteroidales bacterium | reverse complement strand
GATGTGATGCTCAACGATGCCCTCTACGGCATCCTGTTCCGCGACATCAATATGCAGCGCACGCTGATCGACCAATACTTCAGCCGTATCATCAACGGCTTTGCCGGCGTCATCATCAACACCGGCGAGGACAACTACCTGACCACCGCCGACGCCTACGAGGAGGCCCACACGGTGCTGGCCTCGGACTTCATCAACGAGCAGCTGGCCTTCATGGCCGGTCTGCCGAGCGAGCAGCAGGGCCTGGGCCATGCCTTCGAGATGGATCCCATGCTCACCAACGGCTTCCTGTACGAGCTGGCGCAGGCGCAGATGCTGCGCGAGATCTTCCCCAACGCGCCGCTGAAATACATGCCGCCCACCAAGTTCATGACCGGCAACATCTTCCGTGGCCACATCCAGGATGCGCTGTTCAACGTGATCGGCCAGTGGACGCACCAGGGACTGCAGCTGTTGGGTATGCCCACCGAGGCTATCCACACCCCCTTCATGAGCGACCGCTACCTCTCGATCGAGAACGCCAAGTATATCTTCAACAACATGCGCGACATCGGCGAGGAGGTGGAATTCAAGGACGGCGGTATCATCAAGAGCCGTGCCCAGGAAGTGCTGCACAAGGCCACCCAGCTGCTGGAAGCCATGGAGAGCGAGGGCCTCTTCACCGCCTTGGAGAAGGGAATCTTCGCCAACGTGAAGCGTCCGAAGAACGGCGGCAAGGGCCTCGACGGCGTCACCCTGAAGGGCGACAAGTATTTTAACCCGTTTGTTGAACTGATGAAAGGAAAGAAATAATGAGCGAAGGATTGTATTCGATGGAGGCTAAGGATTACGACAAAACCCTTGACCTCACCAAGATAAAGCCATACGGCGACACGATGAACGACGGCAAGGTGCAGCTGAGCTTCACCCTGCCGGTGCCGGCAGGAGCCGAGGCCGAGGAGGCCGCCAAGCAGCTGCTGAAGAAGATGGGCTTCGAGAACCCCCTGGTGGTCTACCAGAAGGAGCTGACCGAAGGCTTCTGCTTCATGAACTGCTACGGCTCGCTGACCCATACGGTGGACTACACCAATATCCACGTCCCCAAGGTGGAGAGCACCACGATGGAGATGAAGGAGTGCGACGAGTATATCCGCGAGCATATCGGCCGCAAGATCGTCTGCGTGGGTGCCTCGACGGGTACCGACGCCCACACGGTGGGTATCGACGCCATCATGAATATGAAGGGCTACGCCGGCCACTACGGCCTGGAACGCTACGACATGATCGACGCCTACAACCTGGGCAGCCAGGTGCCGAACGACGAGTTTATCGCCAAAGCCATCGAGCTGCATGCCGACGCCCTGCTGGTGAGCCAGACGGTGACCCAGAAGGACGTACACATCAAGAACATGACCGAACTGGTGGAGATGCTCGAGGCTGAGGGACTGCGCGACAAGGTGATCCTGATCTGCGGCGGCCCGCGTATCAGCCACGAGCTGGCCAAGGAGCTGGGCTACGACGCCGGCTTCGGCGCCAACACCTATGCCGACGATGTGGCGTCGTTCGTGGCGCAGGAGATGGTCAACCGCGGCTGGAAATAATGTTGACAAGCAAGAACTAAAACTAATAATAACAATGGAAAAAGAACAGATTAAACCCTTTATCGCCAAGCGTGCGGCTCAGGAGCTGCACGACGGCGATGTCGTCAACCTTGGTATCGGTCTGCCGACCTTGATCCCCAACTACCTGCCTGCCGGCGTGAAGGTCGTCCTGCAGTCGGAGAACGGTATGATTGGCATGGGTCCCACGCCCGAGGAGGGTAAGGAAGACCCCTGGTTCATCAATGCCGGTGGCGGATTTGTCACCCCGATCAAGGGTGCCAGCACCTTCGACAGCGCCACGTCGTTCGGCATTATCCGCGGTGGTCATGTGGATGTCAGCGTCCTCGGTGCCATGCAGGTGGATGAGGAAGGCGACCTGGCCAACTGGATGATCCCCGGCAAGAAGACCCCCGGTATGGGTGGCGCCATGGATCTGCTGGTGGGCGCCAAGAAGGTGATCCTCGCCATGGAGCACACCGCCAAGGGCAACCCCAAGATCCTGAAGAAATGCACCCTGCCCCTGACGGCCAAAGGCCAGGTGAATATGATCATCACCGAGATGGGTGTCATGGAAATCACGCCGAAGGGAATCGTGCTGACCGAGATCAACCCCGAGTTCACGGTGGAGCAGGTGCAAGCCGCCACCGAAGCCCAGCTGATCATCAGCCCCGACCTGAAGCCGATGAATGCATAACATGCAGCCATGAAGAAGATAGTCATTGCTATCGTCGCCATGGTGGCTCTGTGTGGCGCTGCACAGGCGCAGCGCCACATAGAGTTCCTTTGGCACGGAGTCTATGTGGTGGGCGATGCTTCTTATGGGTTCAACCTCAACCGTTCCACCGACGAGTACGACACCATCGCCAACAAGCTCGGCGCCTTCATGCCGGGCGTGTCGGTAGGCTACAATATCCGCAAGGAGACCGGCGTGGGCGTCGGTTTCAATTATGTGGCCGACCCGACGGGCGCCTACACGCAGCTGCCCTTGTATGCCGAGTTGCGCAGCCATTTCCTCAGCAACCAGCTGACGCCGTATTCGGTGCTGCAGGTGGGTTACACATTCCCCTTAGGCACCTCGTCGGAGCCTGACCCGGTGGGTTGCCAGATCGAAGAAGGCGGTCTGTACTTCGGCCTTGAGGCCGGTGTGCGCTACGCCCTCAGCCGCACCATGGCGGTGGCCGGCCATGTGGGTTACCGTCTGCTGCAGTCGAACAAGGTGCTGCGTACCGACATCGAACGCCGCCCCATCCTCGACACCCCGGTACACATGCACATGCTTACCTTCGGTGCCACATTCTATTTCAGCAATTAAAGACAACGTATGCGTAAAGCCCTGGTCTTTCTGTCGATGGTTGTCCTGGCAGCGACCGGTTGCCTTGTTGCGCAACCGGTGCCGGCACGTTCACAGGTGATACCTTACTATGACGAGACGGCCATCGCCAAGGAGGCCTATCGCGACTCGCCCTACTACATGGAGCTGGCCGACGGCTGGCACCGGTCGGCGACCGACAGCTCGATTATCTACGAGCGACAGCTCGAAGCGGAGAAAGACTGGCGCGACTTCAGGATATACCTCAATGTGCGCGCCACCTACGGGGTGCGGGTGACCCTCAACGGTTTCGACCTGGGCGCCGGCGGCGACTCGCGCCATTGGAACGAATTCCTGCTCGATCCGGCGTTGCGCTACGGCCGCACCAATGTGTTGACGGTCGAGGCCCTCACCCGGCCGCGCGAGGCATTGCTGGAGGCAACGCCCCGACCGCTGGGTGTCAACGGCAACCCCTTCCTTCTGTTCAAGAACGACCCCAACGTGAACGATTATACGTTGACGGCCGACTACGATGCCGCTTCCGGAAGCGGCACCCTTACGCTCGCTGCCGACCTCTACTGCGGCAAGCGCAAGGGTAAGTATTACCTCGAGGTGGAGTTGTGGGACCCCAAAGGGCACTCCTTCGACCGAATGGGTCGCTGGGTGGTCTTCAATGGGCGAAGCGAGGAGAGTGTCGAACTCAGCCGTTCGTGGAGCGGCGTCGAGCCTTGGAATGCCGAGTCGCCGACCCTCTACACCGCCGTCATCCGCCTGCGCAACGAGAATATGCAGGAGGAGGAGATGCTGGGAGCCCATTTCGGGTTCCGTCGCGTCGAGGTCAAGGAGGGCCAGCTGCAACTCAACGGACGGCCCATCACTCTCAAGGGGGTCACCTACGGATCCTTCGCCACCGACGACGCGGATGCCCGCGAGCGGATGCGTGCCGACGTGGAGACGATGAAGCGCAACAACATCAATGCGGTGCGTACCTCGCGTTTCTCGCCATTAGATCCCTATTTCTATGAACTATGCGACCGTTACGGCCTCTATGTCGTATGCGATGCCAACCTGATGCCGCTTTCTGAGCAGCACCGTGTGGCGGCTACCGAACAGGATCTTATGCCCCTCTTCGAGCGTCGGGTGGAGAACCTCTACGGGCGCTACAAGAACCACACCAGTATCATCGGATGGTCGCTGGGCGACAGCCGCGACAATGGGGTCTGCATGACGGCGGCCTACAAGCGGCTGAAGGCCAAAGAAAAGACCCGTCCGGTACTCTTCTCGGGTGCCAGCTTCAGCGAGTCGACCGATTTGATTGCCCCCGTTCTTCCGACGACGGAGTCGCTCGGGCAGATGCTCAGGAAGCAGGGGCCGCGCCCCTACCTCATGCTGGCCGCGGTCGATTCAGCCACGTTTCCCCGGCTGGGCACGCTGTGGCAGATGGTGGAAAACAACCGCCAGCTGCAGGGCGGTTTCGTGGATGTGTGGCCCATCGACGATGCACGGCTGGTCGAACTCAAGCACCTCTTCAGTCCGCTCGATGCACGGCTGGTCAAGGTGATGCCCGACGAGGGAGAGTTCGCGGTGTATAACCGGTTCGACTTCTCGACATTCGCCAATTATATTGTTGAGTATAATATATATACCAATCTGCGCAGCCACATCACCGGTGGCGACCTGGCGGTGGCGCTGCAGCCGCAGTCGACCGACCATGTGACCATGCGCATCCCCAACCTGGCGCTTCAGGCTGGCGAGGAGGCTTTTATACGCTTCGACCTCAGTCCGCGCCGCCCATCGGCGGTCACTCCCAAGGCCGACTATGTGGTCTTTCCCTTGCCGCAGCATGCCGCGCGCAGGAGCGCCCTGGTCAACCAGGGGTCGCGTCTGCCGGCCGACAGTCTGTTGCCTGCACCGTACACCCCCCGTTTTCTGGAACATCCCGACTGGAGTGTCGAAGAGTTGGCGGTCGCTGTCACACAGCCCGATGCCAACACCCGCTGCCGTCACCGCATGCTTCGCTACTTCGAGGGCGGCGTCCCCCAATGCGATCTGCGTCAGACGGATACCTATTTCGCCACCGGCGACCACTTGATAGAGTTGTCCTTTGCACCCGACGAGCGGGTTCGCGGTTCATTGACACCGCAGTTGGTGCTGCCGCTCCCGGCCGGGGATGATACCATTGCATGGTTCGGCTTGGACCGTCAGGTCTTCTTCGCCGAGAGGCATGCTGCCCTGACGGGTATCTTCGCGTTGCCGTTTAATCAGTTGAAGAATGGCGACAGCCGTCGCGAGGTGCGATGGCTGACTGCCGGACAATTGTTTGTGCAGATGCCCGATGCCACCTTCACCTTCGCCCGTGAGGCCGAGGGGGTGACCGTCACTCCGATGGGAGACAGACGCGAAGTGGCTGTCCATCTGCACGCATTGACATCGGGCAGCCCATCGCCGTCAACGCTCCATGCCACCGTCCTGCCCCGGGTGGATGCCGGCATCTTGGAACCGCCGGTCATCAGCGCCGACGAGGTCCGTTTCTCGGCTCCGCTGACCATACGTATCGCATCGAGCCAGCCGGGCGAGATCCGCTACACGCTGGACGGCAGCGAGCCCGACGCCGGCTCGCCGCGCTATACAGGCCCGTTCACTATCGACGCCACCGCCGTCGTCAAGGCTCGTCTGTTTGCCGCCGGCATGCCTCCGTCGTTTACCGCCACGCGTCGATTCAACTACGACTATATCGTCCGCACCACCTTCTCCCGCAAGGCCAGCACCCCCTATAATGTCGGGGCCGATACCATCCTCTTCGATGCTGAGAAAGGAACCGTCGACCAGCTCGACCGCGGGTGGGTGGGCTTCTCAGGCGAAGCGGTTGTCACTACCGTCCAGTTGGCCAAGAAACTCGCCGTCGAAAGCCTCACGGTGCGTTACGCCCATGCGCCTGCCACCTGGGCTTTTGCGCCGCAGCGTGTCAAGGTGGTCCTCTCGACAGATGGCGTCAGTTACACCGACACCCTGGTTGTCGACATCCCATTCGACCCGTCCGATGAGGCTCGTCAGGAGCCGACGGTTGTCGAACTCCGGATCCCGGTGGGACGCGAGGCAGGATACATACAGATCATCCCGCAAACCCTCCGCGCCATCCCCGCATGGCATCGTGCCAAGGGCCTCAAACCCTGGCTTATGATGGACGAGATAGAGGTGGTGGAAGGAATTGCAAAACCGTAAAAAAACAATAGTCAATGAAGCATATTAGCCGTCTTTTCCCCCTCGTGATGATTGCCCTGATGGCAGTCGCCTGTGAGGTCGAGTTCTCGCCCAATGCCGAATACCGCGAGACCCCCGTGGTCTACTGCCTGCTCGACCAGGACGACGACACCACCTGGGCCCGCGTTGAGAAGTGTTTTCTTGCCGAGGGCAATATCTTCGAATATGGCTCTTCGGACACGATGATCAACTTCCCTCAAGGTTATCTCAACGTCCGGCTGATTGCCTCGCGGTGGGACGGCTTTGCCGACACCCTGGTGATGCGCGACACCCTCTGCAATCGCAACGACGGCCTTTTCGCCAGCGTCAATCAACCCCTTTTCTTCACTACAGAGCCCCTTGACACCACATGCAGTTACCGCCTCGAGGTGCTCCGTTCGTCGGACGACAGCCTGATGGCCTATACCGATGCCATTCCGCTCATCCAGCAGGATCAAGACCCCGTCATCACACATCCCTACAATACCCGTGGTTTTTGCTTCTACGAGTATTCCGCAGGAGCACGTGTGTGCAACATTGTCTGGAATCCTCTTACCCATGCTCGTCGCTACCAGCCTGTTGTACGGTTCTACTACGGTGTGGACGGTGATACGCATTATGTCGATTTGAAGTGTGCCCATGTGACGAGTGGCAACCGCACGTCCTATCCGCTCAGCTCGTTCCTCAACTCGCTGAAGGTAGCCCTCCAGGACGATCCCAGGCCTAAGGAGTATCTCAAATATGTCGACCTCTACCTGACGGCATGTGACGAGAATCTCAATGTGTACATCAACTCGGCCTCCAGCGGGGTGGCGCTCAACCAAACCACCGACACCTATACCAATATTCATGGCGGACTGGGCGTTTTCGCCGCCCGCCGCACGCATATTTACAAGTATCTGGATGCCGACGATTCGATGAATCCCCTCACGGCCAGCAATCCAGGCCTCTATGCCTATCTGGTGGATCTCGATATCGGATTCTGAGATCTTGAACGGGATAAAGGTTTGAATCGTCTGCATCGGGGAGCTACGGGATTACCACACCATGGGGTGTGACAATCCCCTTTGAAAGCGTGCTTCTACGGTCATGCCGATATGTTAAATTTGATGTGTTTGCTCTGGTACAGAGCATCTTTTTTTCTTATAATTTAAAAAATATGTGTATATTTGCATTTTAATTGTTTGTGTAAATATACTAAAAATCAATAAAATAAACAATCAGATGAACATCACAAGAGAGAATTTAAGTGATTTGGAACTCCGTATCAAGGTTGATATCGAGGAAAAAGACTACATTGAGAACGTCACTAAACAACTCAAAGACTATCAGAAGAAGGCTACGGTGCCGGGTTTCCGCAAGGGTATGGCCCCGATGGGTCTCATTCAGCGCATGTATAAAGCCGCCATCGTGGGTGACGCTGTGCAGAACGAGCTTAATACCAGCCTCTTCAAGTATATCGACGACGAGAAATTGCACATCCTTGGTATGCCCATGAGTGACGACGAGAAGACCGGCGAGGTCGACTTTGCCAAGCAGCAGGCTTTCACATTCTACTTCAACGTGGCTCTCGCTCCCGAGTTCGATATCGACTGGAGCAAGGTCAACGTGGTGTACAACCAGATCAAGGTCACCTCGAAGGAGGTGGAGAACGAGATCGCCAATGTTACCAATCGTTACGGTAAGTTCGAGACTCCCGAGACCGTCGGTAAGGGCGACATCCTCTATGGCAAGGTGGTCGAGCTTGACAAGAAGGGCGAAGTCAAGGAAGGCGGCGTGGACACTTTCGTCAGCCTTAACCTGCTGAACCTTAAAGATGAGGAGATGCTTCCCCTGTTCGAGGGCAAGAAGACCGAGGAGAAGATCCGCTTCAATATGGCCAAGGCCTTCCCGGTGGCCGACATCGAGCGTGCCCTGCATATCGACAATGCTGCCGCCAAGAAGTTTAAATCCGATGTCGAGCTGACCCTCAGCGGTATCTCGCGCATCATCCCCCACGCCATCGACGAGGATCTCTTCAAACTTGTCTTCCCCGATCAGAAGATTAAGGACGCCGATGCTTTCAGCAAGGCCATGAAGAAGGAGTTCGAGAAGGCCGGTATTCCTTCCGCCCGCTTCCACTTGGTTAGCAACATCACCGCTGCCAAGAAGTTCATCAAGGAAGTCGGCTATCCGGTCATTGTAAAGCCGGATGTCCACGCC
>CAMNIH010000073.1 GCA_946540365.1 uncultured Bacteroidales bacterium | reverse complement strand
TGGAGGCCGGTGATGGTGTAGGAACTCTGTGTGACGTGGACGAGGGTGGAGTGGGGTTGGAGGGTGAAGGCGGTGCTATCGGTGTTCCACACGGTGTCTTGCTGGCCCTGAACAAAGGGGGCGATGCCGTACTCGAGCCAGTAGTCGGTCTCGGCGTCGGACGCTGCGGTCACGGCACTGACCTGGTGGGCGCCGGTGACGGTGAGCGTGGGCAGGGGGCAGCTGCTGATCTCCAGCTGGTCGATGTAGGCGTAGTGGCAGTTGCCGTCGGTTTGCTGGTAGCGGAAGGTGATGTAGCGTCCGTCGCCCTGATAGGGGGCGAGGTTGACGACGTGGCGCCGCCAGTCGGTGTGTCCGACGAGGGTGTCGACGGGGGTGAAGGTGGCGGGGTTGTGCTGCTCGGTCTGGACGCCGATGATGAGCAGGTTGCCGGTGCCGGAGTAGTCGGTGCGCATCATGAAGCGGAGGGTGGCGTGGCGGAGCGAGTCGATGCCGATGTCGCGCATGGTGGCCTGGTTCCAGCGGTTGGAGCGGCAGCCGTTGTATAGTTGCAGCGCCTGGAGGCCGTCGGTGTAGTGGACGTTGCGCTCGACGCGGGGGTAGGCGTAGGTGGAGGTCCAGCTGACGGCGGAGGCCCACTGGTCGGGCAGGGCGTATTGGTTGTGGCTCTCGAAGTTGTCGCAGTGGGGGAGGTCGAGGTAGTCGGGGGTGGTGAAGGTGTAGGGCTGGCAGAGCCGTTCGCCTGTGGGACTGATGAAGTAGACCTCGTAGGTCTGTCCGGGGAGCAGGCCGGTGAGGGTGGCGGAGCAGGAGTCGCTGGCCACTTGCTGCCATTGGTTGCCGAAGCCGTATTCGAGGGTGTAGTGCGAGTTGCCGTGCTGGCCGCTCCAGCTGACGCGACGCCGGGCGACGCCGAGGGGTGTGTTGGTGATGCCGGTGGGGTAGGGATGGTTGGAGACCACAAGCTGGGCAAGTCGCAGCCAGCGTTCACCGCTGGTGCTACGGGCGCGGATGGCCAGGCGGCGGTCGGCGGCGAGGTCGGAGTGGAGCTGCAGGTCGAACTCACGCAGCTGATCGCTGACACCGGCGGCCATGGTGCCCATGCCGACGAAGGTGGAGGCGTTGGCGGTATCGGTCAGGAAGCCGAAGTCGAGGTAGATATAGTTGGTGCTGGAGGCGGAGAGTTGGGCGTGGATCCATTTGCCCTCGAGGGTGTCGCCGTCAGGGAGGGGCGGCAGGAGGACGACGTTGTCGTTGGTGCCGCTGCCGGGGAAGAAGGCGATGACCTGCTGTCCGTGCTGGGTTTCGGTGAGGGGGTATTGGGGACGGTAGGTGTTGCGCCGCACCACTTTCCATGTGGTGGGGACGACGTCGTTGGGCAGGCTCTCGAAGTCTTCGCAGTAGGGGGTGTAGAGTTTGGGGTTGAGGGTGAGTGGCGAGGTGAAGCATCCGGCGGCGGTGTCGGTGCAGATGGCTGTGGTGTAGAAGTCGTAGTTGGCATTGGGGTCGATCCCGGTAAGGGTGGCCGGCGAGGCGGTGAAGCTGAAGGTGCCGAGCGATGAGGTGTCGCCGGGGGTGAACCCTTGGGGCCCGTACTCGACGAGTACCTGCGTGGGCGTGTGGTGGGCTGTCCATTGGAGGGTGACGTCGGAGGGGGTGGAGGTGAGGCGCTGCCCGCTGATGGCGCAACGGCCCAGATAGATGTCGTCGATATATAGGTGATAGGAACCGCCGACGGGGGCGAAGCGGAAGGCGATGTACTGGCCACTGCCGCTGTAGCCGGCCAGGTCGGTGACGTGCTGCTCCCAGACTCCGGTGGCGGTCAGCCGCACGGTGTCGATGGGCTGGAAGGTGGCGGCGTTGTCGGGGTCGGTCATCACGCCGACCTCGAAGCGGGCGCTGCTGCCGACGGCGTAGCTGCTGGTGGAGTAGGCGTAGAAGGTGAGCACCATCTCGTTCACCGTGCCGGGTTCGAGTGGCGCGAGGGCGGCATGGTTGCTGCTGCCGGCCGGCGCATAGAAGTTGACGCATTGGCTCCCGGTGTGCTTGTTTTTGCGGGTGATGGTGGGATAACCGTGTGCCTGACCGCCGATGCGGCGCCAGGATGGGGGCCAGCCGATGGTGTCGTAATCTTCGAATCCTTCGCAATAGGGAACGGCGAGATAGGCCGCCTGGGTGACGACGGTGTCGATGTAGGGGGGTGCCACAGGGTAGGGCACAGGGGGATGATAGCTCCAGGGGTGGCCATGCCACCAGCCCCAGCGCCAGCAGTGGGTGAGGCGCTGGAGGAGGGAGTCGTAGCAGGGCACCCATCCCCATCCGCTGTAGCCCCAGCCACCGCCGATACCCGAACTGCCGCCGCCGCTGGGGTAGGCGGGGCCGTAGCTCTCGCAGGAGCAGACGCTACCGAAGGTGAACTCATACTCGGTGCCGTCTTCGAGCCCCTCGATGACAGCCGGCGAGGATCGCAACACCACCGTCGTGCCGCTGCCGGCGGCAAAGCCCCGCGGGCCGTACTCGCAGACGAGGCTGTCCACGCCGTAGGAGGTCCACGTGACGGTGGCGCTGTTCTGTGTGATCTCGCTGACGACGACATCGCTGGCCACGCATTTCTCCATGCAGAGGTCGTCGAGGTAGCCCTCGGCGTAGCCATCGTTGGTGGATATGAATTTATAGGCCACGTAGCTGTCCCTGCTGGCAAAATGGCGCAGCGTCACGGTGCGATGCTCCCAAATGTTGTAGGCTGTGGGGCGCACGGTGTCCACCGCCACGAAGGTGGCTTCGTCGCTCGCGTCGCTCACCACACCCACCACCAGGGCCGCGTGGTCCCACCCCGACATGAACCGGATCCAGAAGTTGGCGAAGAGGCTGTCCACCTGCGCGGGGCAGGCGGCACCCACATAGAGGCGCGGCATGACGGCGAGGGTGTGGCTGCCTCCCGAGGCTTGGAAGCGCAGCGACAGGCTCTCGCTATGGCTGACGTTCGTACTGGTCTGTGGCTCGTTGTCGCCGTAGGTCGACGTGCGGCGCCAGTTGTCGGGGAAGCCCCCTGCGGCAAGGGCGTCGAAGTTCTCGCAGTAGGGGACATCGACCCCCGGATGCTGCGTCTGGGCCCGCGCAACGAGGGGGTTGCAGCCGAGCGGGTAGGCACCGTCCGCACCGCAGACCGGGTAGACGTGGAACGCATACCACGTGGCACCCATCAGCCCGTCGATGGTAGTGCTGAACGCGGTGTCGAAGCTGAGCCAAGCGGTGTCGCCGCTGCCCGGCTGGAAGTCGAGCAGGGGGTTGCCGATGGCGTGGTATTCGATGCAGGCCCCCGTGGCGCCGGGCATGGGTTGCACGCTGACCGTGAGGCTGCTCTCGGTCGGCTGTCCCGCCACCGTCGCGCCCAGGGCGCAGGAGCGGATGCTGATGTCATCGAGGTGAATATAGCCGCTGCTGCATCCGGTGGCCAGGCTGCGGAAGGCAATGTGGCGGCCACTGCCGCTGTAGCGTCCCAGCTCGACGAGGTGATGCGTCCAGAGGGGCACCCCCCACAGGGTGTCGATCGGGGAGAAGGTGGTGCTGTCGTAGGGGTCGCTCATGAGGCCGACCTCAAGGGCGAGGGTCGGGTTCTCGTGAAAACTGTGCATCTCCAGCCACAGCCCCCCGAGGCTTTCGGCCACAAGGGCCGGCATGACGACCATCGACGTGCGGTCGTTCAGTATATCGCCGCAGTGCGAGGCATAGAGGCGCATCCCGGCGCTGCCCAGCGTGGTGTGGTTGCTGCCGAAGGGATCGACGCCGCTCTCGGTGTTGCCGTAGGGCCGTACCCATCCGGTGGGCAGGCCGTCGGTGAGCGGCAGCCCCTCGAAGTCGATGCAGAGGGGGGCGGCCATCGGCTCGGCCAGCGTGCGCACGGTCAGGCTGGAAGCCAGGCAGGGCTGCGTCGTGTCAGAGCACGAACCATAGAGGCGGAAGTGGTAGGTCGTGTCGGGATACAAGCCCGTGAACGTGGTATCGGTGCCGTGGACGGTGTCCGTCCGCCATTCGCCGCCCGCCACTTGCCACTGGATCAGTGTGGCGTCGCTGTAGCCCAGCCGCTGCCACCGGAGGCCGATGCTGCTGTCGGCGACGGCCACGGGGCGCTCCTGCGTGGGACGGCAGCTCGTGAGCGCGAGGTCGTCGATGTAGGTGATTCGGCTCTCGGAGTCGAGGTATTTCAGCGCCAGATGGCGCCACGGCCCTGTGTAGGACGCCAGACTGACGTCGTAGCGGCAATAGAGGTAGTCGGGGTGCAGCGTGTCGATGCCGACAAACGAATCGATGTCGTAGGGGTTCGGCATGACGCCCACCACCAGCGTGCATCGCTCGGGGTTGCTGTGGACGGGGTTCAGGCGCATCTGGAAGCTGAGCACAAGTCCACCGAGCGGATCCTCCGAGGCGGGCAGCACTGCGAGGTTGCTGTTCCCGTTGTAGGCGCGGAATTCGAAGGCGGCATTGGCCGACGTGTAGTAGCGCGAGTCGCTGTGGATCCATATCATAGGCCATCCGTCCTGCCCCGTGGCGCGTCGCCACCATCGGGGCATGGAGTTGTTGCCGTCGTTGCTCTCGAAGTCGCAGCACCATCCGTCGCCCACCCGCCAGGGGGTGGTCGTGAAGGTGTAGCGGCTCTCCGAGCACACCTGCGTCGACCCCGGGCAGTAGGGGCGCACGTAGTAGTCGTATCCGGTGTTGGGTGTAAGGCCGGTGAGGGTGATGACCGTGTCGGTGGTGTAGGCAAAAGTGCCTGTGCCGGGAGCGAAGCCCGTGGGGCCGTACTCCACCTCGACGCTGTCGGGGCTGCCTTCCGTCTGCCAGTCGATGGTGACGGTGGTGGTGGTCTCGCTGTAGGCGCGCACATTGCTCACACGGCAGCGGTTGATGGTGATGTCGTCAAGGAACAGCTCGCCGCTGTTGCAGGAGTTTGCGGTGGCCCACCGGAACACGATGTGGCGGCCTGTGCCGCTGTAGGCACTGAGGTCGACACTGTACTCCTGCCAGCTGCCCCAGTGGTCGATCGGGAATGTCGCCAGTGTGTCGAAGGCTCCGCTGCTGTTGGGATTGTCGGTCATGCCGACGCTGAGATGGGTCTGCGCGCCGTTGCCATAGGCCCAGAAGCGCAGGGTGAGATTCGTAAGGTCATCCTCTTCGAGGTATGGCATCACGGCACGGGCGTGGTAGGGGGTGCTGCAGTTGTAACTGTAGAAGTAGAGGCTGCGGTCGCCGCTCCGGCGTGTCCAGTTCCAGGCGCGCGGAGTGTTGCTGTATGTCTCGGGCCGCGTCCATCCCGTGGGGAATCCGTCGTTGTTCAGATCCTCGAAGCCGTAGCAGTAGCTGGCCGCCGTGGGCTGGGCGAAGGTGGTGAAGTGATGGCGGTCGTAGTTGCAGGTGACGTCGCTCTCGCTGCTCAGGGCGGTGATGTAGGCGTCGTAGGCGACACCCGTCTGCAGGGTGTCGAGGATGAGGCGGAAGGTGTTGGCGTCGACGGTGTCCGTGTGGCCCGTGCCACGCACAAATCCGGCGGTGTCCCACTCCACGTAGGCTCCGCTGTAGGCCCGTCCCGTGCCCTCCCAGCTGAGGGTGGCTCCGTGCGAGGTGACGCTGGTCACTCTCCGTTCCAGCGTGGCTGCGTCGCCGACAATGAGGTCGTCGACATAGCACAGGTAGTTGCACCCGTTGCACCCCTCGAACCACCACCGCAAGGCCAGGTAGCGCCCCGTGCCGCTGTAGTTCTCTATGGTGTAGACATAGGAACCGTAGGCGTTGTAGGCAGGCATCATGTCGATGACGGGGACGAAGGTGCCCTCGTCGGCCGGATCGTCCATCACGCCGATCTGCAGGTGGCGTGTGCCGTTGTAGTTGCTGTAGGTGTGGAACGACAGCGTCAGCCCCTGCAGGCTGTCCACGTCGAGCATCGGCAGCGCTATCGTCGAGTGCCCCCGCCCCAGGTCGCCGTTGGCGTAGAGGCTGAGGGTGCCGTTGCCGCTGTGGGTGGGCCGGTCGGTCATCACGCAGGGCTCCGAGCTGTAGATGGTGGTTCGCGTCCATCCCGACGGCGCGGTGCCGTGGGCCACCCCCTCGAAGTCCATGCAGTAGGGCAAGCCCGGGTCGGCCGCCAAGGTGTGTGCCGTGAGTACCGCCACCCCGCAGACCTGGGTCTGCACGTCGCATTGGCCGTAGAGGCGGAATTCGTAGGCCGAGTCGGGTTCCAGCCCGGCAATGGCCAGCCGCTGCTTGCCGCCGGTGGTCTGCACTCCGGTGCCGCGCACCGCCACGGCCATCCGTGTGCCTTCGCCCGGGCCGAAGCCTGCGCCACCGTACTCCACCACGACGCTGTCGCCGTGGTAGGCTGCCGTCGCGGTGTCCCAGCGCAGCTCCACCGCACGCGATCCGATGTTGGTCACCAGCGCCCCGCTCAACAGGCAGGTGCCCACCGTCAGATCGTCTATGTAGATGGTGTTGTAGTATGTGTTGTCGTCGTAGACCCGCAGGGCGATGTACTTGCCTGCCCCGGTGTAGTCGCCGAGGCTCACCACATGCTGCCGCCAGGTGTTCGCGCTGGCGATGTGTACCGTGTCCACCGGCTCGAACGAGGCCGCCTCGTCGGGGTATTCCATCACACCCACCACCACGCGGCCCGTCGCATAGCCGTCGGCGTAGGCCCAGAAAGCCACCGACAGCTGGCCGATGGCCACCGTGTCCACCATCGGCAGCACCACCGTCGGCTGTGTCGCAGCCCGGTTGGGGCGCATCCGCAGCGAGCGGCTGCCGCTGTGGCGGTAGTAGGTCGAGGTCTGCGGCGTGTTGTCGTACAGGGTGTTCCTTCGCCAGCCGGCGGGTATTGTGCCGCCGCTCTCGAAGCTCTCGCACAGGTTCAGGTCGTTCTGCGGCCCCTCCAGTGTCGACAGTATCAGGCTCCGGTAGTTGTTGTATTGCGGTGTCGGCGTACACGACGCGTAGAACCGGATTTCGTAGTCGGTGCCGGGCTCCAGGCCCGTCAGATGCATCGGCGACGCCGTGTCGCTCACCTGCGTCCCGCTCCCCGCCAGGAAGCCGCGCGGACCGTACTCCACATCAACCCTCGGATCGCCGTACTCGTCCCACTGCACCCACATCTCCCTCGCGTTGCGGCGCACCAGCGCCTCATGCCACACTCCGCAGGTCTCCACCTGCACCTCGTCCACATAGACCGTCAGGTTGGCGCTTGGCTGCAGGCTGCCGTGCATCCGCAGTGCCGGCCGCTTGCCGGTGCCGCTATACGAGTCGAACGCCACCACAAACTCCAACCACTGGTTGGCCGTGCCTACTGTGACTGTGTCCACCGCCGTGAAATTGTGCGAGTACTGCTCAACGCCCGAGCACACACCCACCTCGATCTTCGCATTGCTGTAGGGGGCCCGCAGTTTCAGCCGCATGCGCAGCTGGTCCATCGTCGACCCTTCCACCTCGGGCATGATGGCAATGGCGTAGTAGCCCGCCGTTGTGGTCGACATGCGCAGCGAGGCCGGCGCCGTCGAGTAGACATTGGCACTCACGTTCGACGGCGCGGTGCCGTCGATATTCGTAATCAGCGTCCAGCAACTCGGAAAAACCGTCTCGCCGTAGCCGTAATCGTCGAAACTCTCCACCACCGGCACCGCCATCGCTCCGCAAGCCGTCCTGAACGAGGTCCGTGCCACACAGCATGGACTCGTTTCATCCCCCTCGGCATACAGCCTCACGGCATACAGCGTGTTGGCGTTCAGTCCCGTAAGAGTGATGCTGCTTCCGGTCACCGTCTGTATTCCGTGGCCGTAGTCCAATTTCAGTTCGTTCGCTGTCGAAGTCCACGTCAACGTCGCTGTTGTGGTGGTTATATTGCTCACCTCCAGCGAGGTGATGTTGCTCGTACAGGTATTCGACCATCCCGTCGTGCCCCATTCCAGGGCGAAGCCGCTCCGTGTTGACGAGCCGTCGGTGTGGAACCGTAGTGTCAATCTGCCCGTCGTCGCCGTCAGGGGGCCGATCGTCCCCTCCCCGCTCACCTCGTCGACCAGGCGTGTCCCGCTCACGGTATTCCCGTCCCACACGCTGATCTTGTCATATCCGCTCTCGGTGTTGTAGCTGCCTTCCAAGGTGATGCCTACTCCCGACGGCACCGTGATCGACACCCAGCCGTTGAACGAGTTGGTGTAATCTCCGTTGACCCCGCCGTTGTCGTAGATCAATCCGCCGCCACTGCTGCATCCATCAATATGCACCGTATCGCCGTTCACCATCGTCCACGACTGTGCCTGAGCACCCATGCACCCTGTCATCAGCATCAGCGCCAGCATCCAGCGGACGTATTTGCTCCGCTCCAAACAATACTTCTTTGGTAATAAGTATTTGTATATCATGATTTTGATATATTTGATCATTGTTTGTTTGAGACCACAAAGATAAAATAAAATTTGATATTATAATAAAAAATTATAGTAGAGTGGTTCGACGCCCCCCTCGAAGCCCCCTATAGGGATAGGATGAGTCTACCTTTTCTTCAGTCGTTCTTCAGTCGTTCTTCAGTCGTTCTTCAGTGATCACTGAAGAACGACTGAAGAACGACTGAAGAACGACTGAAGAAATGGTAGACCTGACCTCTCGTCATGGTATCGCGTGTTTTTGTGTAAGTGATTGTATTGTAGTTTATTATACACATATAGGGCTTTTTGTGGTTTTTTTTTCGGTGCAAGGGATGCAAATTTTGTGTTTTTTGGGGGCTATGTGGCGGTTTTGCGGGGCCGAAACATGATGGGGGAGAAAAATTTTTTGTCCGATGCGGTGTTGATTTACAGCGGTTTGCGGATGCCGGACAAATTTTTTTGAAAAAATATTTGGTGGGAAAG